>NZ_ANPF01000028.1:0-76727 GCF_000328325.1 Halobacillus sp. BAB-2008
CCCCTCCATCTATACGGAGGCTCACTTATTTATCTCAGTTTACCTTTGACTTCATAGGCGGATACTGTTTTTGCTTCACTTTCAATCATCAATTTCCCTTTATGACTCTTGTATTTATCCTTGTCCAACAGTGATTGGAGCTGCACACGATTAGGGGTACGCTGATTGTATAATTCAAAAGCGTCCAGGCGTCGATTCTCTGTTCCCTGGTTAACGACGACTAATACATGATTTTTACGTGTTTTCCTTTCAAAAACAAGGACGTCTTCATCAGAGTAAACAATCCTGAAATCGCCGTGGGTGAGCGCCTGCTCCTTCGTGCGGATATCAATCAACTTCTTGTAATGATTTTTGATTTCCCTGTTTTGTTCCTGCTTATTCCAGGGCATAAATTCGCGGTAATAGCGGTCCTTCCATTCTTCTACAGCATTGTGGTCACCGCTTTGGGACAGCCCTACTTCATCACCGTAATAAATGATCGGTGCTCCCGGAAGCAGGAATTGAAGAGTGGCCGCGTTTTTCATGGTCGTTTCATTTTCCTTCGCTTCATAGAAGAAGCGAGGCATATCGTGGCTGTCAAGGAACGTAGCAGCGACGAATTCCTCGGCATACCCGTTTTGGATGGTTTCAAGCGAAGCAGCCAGTTCGTTCATCGATTTTCCTTGAATAAATGCGCCGTGAAGAGCGGTTTGCGTTTCGAAATCAATAGCGCCGTCAAGCTTCCCGGTGTAGGAAGTGATCGTATCCAAGTCATCCCATACCTCTCCGAAAATGAATGCGTTGGAATCAATCGACTTTACTTTATGTCGAAAGTCGACCCAGAAGCTCTGGCTCGGTCCTTTGGCATAATCAAGACGAAAGCCGTCGACACCGATGTCTTCCATCCAGAATGGAACGACTTCATTCAGCATGTAGTCCCTCGTGTCCGGATTGTCATTGTTCAGCTCCGGAAGCTCTTTGACACTGTAGAAAGTATCGTATTCGTCCGGCCATTTGGTAAACGTGTACCAGTCATAGTATTTACTGTCTGTTCCTTTGGAAAGAGCATCTTGGAAAAAGTCATGCTGGTTCGATGTGTGGTTGGGAACGAGATCATAGATGACTTTCATATCCCGTTTGTGCGCTTTTTTGACCAGTTCTTTCATCAGCTGATTGCTGCCGAACCTGGGATCAACTTTCATGAAATCGGTTGGATGATAGCCGTGGGAATAAGGCCCTTCATAGATCGGTGAGATCCATAACGTATTGACACCCAGTTCCTCGATGTAATCCAGCTTATCGATCACTCCCTGAAGGTCTCCTCCCATCCAGCCTTTCAGCTGTTCGTCTTTCGGAAGGTCAGGCTGAACAGAGGTGTTGTTCCTTACATCTCCGTCCCGGAAACGGTCGACGAATACTTGATAGATGACTGCTTCTTTTGCCCATTTCGGCGATTTATAGTCATCGACATAGTAAGCGAACTCCGTTGCTTCCTCAGATGTCAACGCGTTATTATCAGCAAACTGGGACCCTTCAGATGACTTGTTCCACACATCTATCTTATATTTGACGCGGGTCTTGTTCTTTTGAGCAGGAATGGTGCCTTCCAATATGGACGTCTGTAAACCGTCCGGGGCAGTAGATGTCTCTTGAACAGTAAGGAAGGACGTCCTGCCTTGAACAACTGTTCCGCGTTTTCCATCTGGAATCGATCCGTCTGTCGTGTAGTAGACCGCGCCCGCGTCAATTGGGCCGAAATGCTGGACCTCTACTTCTACCTGGACGACGTCTTTTTTATTAGGAGTGTAAGGGGCGTGATTAAAATCATGACGCACAGATTGGGCGACTGGAATTGTCAACCATTTGTCGACTTTATCGTACACGTTGTCGCCGTCTTCACGCAGCGTTACGGTCCGCGGATCTGTCCGATCTTCCTTATAAGCTTCACCTGAAAGGCTGTAGAAGTAGGTAAGCCTCTCGGAAGCATCCCCGACAACGCGGAGGGTGTAGATGCCGTCTCCTGTTTTCTCCATCGGGCTGACGGTGTAATTGAAACCGTTTTTGCTTGATGCGACAGTCGGGATTGCCCAGTCCGGTGTCTCTTCAGGCACAGACAAATTCAACGTGACACTGCCGCTGTGGGTATCCGCTAAGCGGATATCAACGGTCCTTTCTTTGTCCGGATGGAAGGTGAAGATATATTTCCCATCTTGAGAAGGAATGAACGTCAAGTTCGATCCTTCCATCCACTTGCCGTCATAGACGAACTTATATTCCACGAGTTTTCCACCCTTTAGTTCCACAGGTGCACTTTCCCAAAGCTGCTTCTCTGCATCATAAGCAAGTGGATGATTATCCGACCCCCAATCCAATGACTCCGCACTGCCGCGAAGAACTACCTTGTCATATGTAGTCTCCGCCGCATCCGCTTTCTGTGCAAACGGTTGCGCAAAAAGCAAAAACAAAAGTGCTATCCCTACGAATGAAATAATCGACCACTTTTTCATTTTCTGCATTCCCCCTTATAATAATGAAATCGCTTTCATAATATAAAATAAAGCTTCGAATGTCTATGGGACTAATCTAGTGATTTCCAGAAAAAAGAAAAGGCAGAGGGGACTCTGCCCTCTACCCGATTAATAAGTCAGCAGTCTGACGGAATAGGCGATATACTTCACATACTCACTGAACGTCATTTTTTGTTCCCGCTCATTCAATCCGTCACTTGCGTCGAAAAAGGAGGGAGCGAAAGCATAGGAAAGTTCGATGGAATCTTCATAGATCTTATCAAAGGTCATCTTCGTCCTCCGGGAATGGTAATCGCTTGTTACCACAATTGCTGAAGTGAAGTCGTATTTGAACATGATTTCTTCGGATAATACAGCATTATCCAAGGTGCTCTCGGCCTTCGTTTCTTCAATAATCGCGTCCGATGGAACACCCAGGTTCTCTGCGTCCTCTCGTGTTACGCCCTTCTCTGTAGAATTTGTGAGAATGATAGAATCGGCAAGTCCTTGATTGAAAAGATCGACGGCATAAGGGAGACGGTTGGATTCGCCGCTCAAAACAATGAGAGCATCTGCCGGCTGCACGTCTTCTGAATCCTCTATGAACAAAAAGCCACTCCCTAAGTTGTAGAGTATGATGATTCCGGTAATGAATAATACAAAGGTAATTGCGAAGATACTTAGAATAACTTTCTTGACTCTCGGCAAAGGTGTGTGCACCATAGACTTCCTTTCTATGTAACGGGAAATTATAGAATATTTTACCACATGTTTTGACATAATTGTTAGGAGGGTATAACAGTTTAAGTCTGGTTCGACTTGTTTTTTTTTATGGAATCGAGTAATATATCCTGTAAAACATTTTATTTGAATTGTTTGTCAATTAGATGTAAAATGAATTCAACTTTGTTGAAAATATGAATATGAGAAAGGGTAGAGAAAGATGATAAAGCCTGATGATCGCATTGCAACACCCGGTCAAATAGTAACGTTTGAAAGAAACGATATTGTTTTTAAAGGAAGAGTAATCCCCAGTCAATGCCAACAGTCTGTCATCGTCGACCTGACCATCATGGACAATTTAGCAGAGATTGACTTTGAGTATGACAGAACTGTAGTGGCTCATACCAATTACCGCATTATAGAAGAATAGTGTTGAACCTCCTCTTATATAGGGGAGGTATTTTTATGTAGCAACGCTTTATATCGTAATATATACGACGAGTCAATATGATAATTTTTCCTCTACTTTATTTTATAGGAAAAAATCCTGTGTTCATCTTCCGTTTTTTTTATTACTATTAAAAGGAGGGGGACGTACTGGGGGATTCGTGAAAAAATGAGCATGAGAGGATGAAGTGGTTTGGCGCATTTGACTAAATTACTTTTGGATCAGGATGAACTATCGATCACCGGGCGCTATAGTGTGCGTATCGATAAGACAATTGTCATTGAGCCTCTTCGGCACCTGACGGAAGACACCTTCCGTAATTTGCTTAGAAGTAAAGCAATTGTGAAGCGGATCGGAATTCGCAGACAGGAAGATGAGAGCTTCCTGACGTTCGATGGACCGTACTCTTTCCGCAGGGTGAACGGTATCTTGATCTTCCAGCGTACGGCAATATAATCCATACATAACATCTTTAGAACTTCCAAACAGGAGTGGGGAGTTCTTTTTGATTGGTATGATGAAAAAAAGCGCCCGCATTATTTGCGGGCGCTGCTTCGTTATTGGGAATAATAGTTGTCTTCTTCATACTGCGAGTCCGATGAGTTGTATTCATTGGACTGGTTATAGCCACTGTCGGTTTCTTCGTAACTAGATTCATTCGTCTGGCCATTTTCTTGTTCAGCTGGTGGATCGAGATTCAGAGCATCTCTCAATTTCGTTTGAACATCAAAGAGACTCTCCTCATCAGGAGTGAAGTAATACAGTCCATCCTGCAACCGTTCATTGACACCTTCAATTTCAAATGTCTTCGCATTAGACTCGGAAGAGAAGGCTTTCTGAATCGCGTAAATTTCACGTGGACTCAAATTCGTTTGAATGTTCTTCCCTAAAATATCAGTAATTTCTCCAACTTTAAAGATGGTACCGGCTGAGATAGCCTCGTCCATGGCGGCCTTGATGAATTGTCTCTGTCTTTCATCCCGTGGATAGTTGACGGCGGCTGCCTGTTTTCTCATCCGAACAAAGGCGAGGGCTTCTTCTCCATCCATCTTTTGTGGTCCTGCTTCAAATTCAATTCGTTTATCATGATCGAGGTGGCTCCGTTCCCAGAACCCTTCTTTGACAT
This sequence comes from Halobacillus sp. BAB-2008, assembly GCF_000328325.1. Lineage (NCBI taxonomy): Bacteria > Bacillati > Bacillota > Bacilli > Caryophanales > Bacillaceae > Halobacillus > Halobacillus sp. BAB-2008. The sequence continues at coordinate 4,784 of NZ_ANPF01000028.1, forward strand.
CAACCGTTACTCCTCCAAGTGCATCAACAATTTCAGTGAACCCTTGGAAGTTTACGGTGACATATTTATCTATAGGAATGCCTAGCTCATCTTCAATCGTTTCAACCGCTAAGCGTTCGGCCCCGTATCCGGAAAGTTCCCCGATTGAATAGGATGCGTTTAATTTATGGTAGCCGGCATACTCTTCCCCGACTTTGGATGCAGGTAGTTCAATCTGCGTATCCCGCGGTACAGATGTCATCGTCACTTCATTCGTTTTTGGATCGAGTGTCATGACAATTTGGGTATCCGCCCGCCCGGCTTGTCCGTTTGTGGAGTAATCTTCTACTCCAAGGAGCAGAATAGATATTGGATCATCCCCGATATCTACGGCTTCTTCCCGCAGATCAGACTTCTCGCCGCGATCTAACCCTTCAAAAGATGCTGTATAAACTTGGGAAACGTAATAAAAGCCGCTCCCCACTAATAGTCCAAGTAATAACAGGACGAACACGAGCCTTCTTATCTTTTTCTTTCGGCTGCGCCTTCGAACGCGTACAATTCGTTTAGCCAATGGTTACACCTCAATTCTTAACCTCTCGATGTTCTATTCTATCACAATTGTCGATAATGGAAGAACAAGTTACACAGGTGTATAGATTTGTAATTTATTTGTCATATTATCCCGAATTCTGAAACTTTCACGTTGTTTTTCCGTCTAAATCTATAACAAAAGCAAAGAACCTTCCTGTTATAAGGAAGGTTCTTTTATTAATCGATTTCTTCTTTTTCAAAAATGAGGTAGTTCATTTCTTTGCGGCTGATGCTGTTGTAACGTTTAGCATTAAAGAGATAAAAGGCGAGTCCGATCATAATCCAAACACCGAGAGCGATGTAGGATTCCCTTCCTAGTGCTGCGGGAGACCATGGCAGCAGGAGCAAGGCGAGGAACCCGATGGAGCTGATTATTCCGATCAAGGACAATGCTTTCCTTCCGGGGGCAACGGTTTTAGGGAAGCTCCCGTGTTTATCTTGTTCCGACCAAGCCAAAAATTTATAAGCTGCAGCGGTACAGAAGAAATATGCGACAGCTACACCAGTCGAAGACATGTCTACGACCCACAGCAATGCCTCTCTGCCGAACCACGGGGCAAACAGACAAAAGAACATCGTAAATAGGATGCCGATGTATGGCGTATTATATTTCGGATGAAGGCGCCGGAAAGCATCTGGGAGAATTCGGGCGCGGCTCATAGCAAACGTCAGTCTGCTTGACGAAATGTAAAAACCGTTCAATCCAGTAAATATTCCCATACAGACAGCCAGGGCAATAATGAAGACACCGGCTCTTCCAAGGTAACTTTCAATCGCATCTCCTGTCCCCCATACCGATCCCGTGTCTTGTATATAGGTAAGAAGTTCCTGCCATGGCATGGAGCTCGCTGTCACCCAGATCATTATACTGTAAGCGAGTCCGGCTGCGAGAAGAGACCAGATAATCAATCCGAAGGCTTTCTTCGGCTCGAATTCGAACTCTTCTGCTGCCTGGGGGATATTATCAAATCCTACATAAGCAAAAGGAGCCAGGGCTAATATTGTTAAAATGGAACCAATTGGTGTCTTATCAGGCGAGAATCCAGGAGACATATTGGTAAGGCTCGGGCCCTCCGTCAGGATTGCTCCGATCGCGAGCAGCACAATTCCGGCAATGAGCAGCATGCTGAAAAAGAATTGTGTACGCCCGGAAAAGCTCGCTCCACGGATGTTTAATAATGCGAATACAATAAGAGCGATACTGGCAATAGCAATTTGAATGATGGATACGTCATAGCCCGCCACTGTGTATAGGTTTCCGGTATGGACGAATTCCGGAAAAAGAAATTTAGCGAGCAGAGCCAGCGCTGATGCATTCAATGCAACGATACAAATATAACCAAGTGTTAAAAACCAGCCGGCGAAAAAAGCAACCTTTCGACCGAATCCTATATAGGCATAGGCGAATTCCCCTCCGGTTACGGGGAATTTCTCAATCAGAAACCCGTAGCTGACGCCGATAATCATCATCAGGACAGCTCCAAGAAGAATACCGATCGTCACGCCCATAGGCCCTGCTTGATTAATCCAATCGGTAGGCAGCACAAATGCTCCCCAGCCAATGGCGGAACCAAAGGCAATAGCCCAGACCCAGTGAGGCTTAAGGGATTTTTCTAATTTTTTTCTTTCTGACGTAGTCATGGTGTCATAATCCTCCTAAAGATTTAAAAACATACTTTCCGAGCTTATAGAGTATAAAAAACTGGTGCAAACAAAACGAATTCAAACGAAAACATTCAGAATTTAAATATAAATGTGAGAGGATTAGAAGGGTGATAAAAAGGGGATAAGCCAGATGTGGAAAACCATTTGCCATTTTTAGTAAATGGGTGGCGGAATTTTAAAGAAATTGTTATGTTTGACATGAAATTGTTGTGCTATAATTCTTATGGTTAATATGTCGTGGACAAAGGGTTCTTATTCGAATCCATTTGGAAAAATATTAAAGCTTACGACATACAGGGAGAGGACATAATAAACCGGAGGAGGGTCTTTATGGAATACAAGGCCTTGCTGTTTTGCTTGATTGCATCTGTGCTCATCACACCGCTCGTCAAGAAAATGGCATTGAAGATAGGTGCTACAGATAAACCGAACCATCGAAAAGTACACAAAAATGTAATGCCGCGGCTTGGCGGCTTAGCTATTTTTCTCAGCTTTGCATTGGGGATAATTTTCTTCTTTCCGGAAAGCTCCTACACTTGGCCGGTGCTGATCGGTGCGACAGTGATTATTATTACTGGTGTCGTTGATGATATGCGAGAGCTTTCGGCTAAAGTAAAGCTTGCCGGACAGCTTCTTGCAGCTGCGATTGTTGTTATCGGCGGCGTTCAGGTCGAGTTCATCAATTTACCTTTCGGAGGCCAGCTTGATTTTGGATATTTGAGTATACCGATTACTATTTTATGGATTGTGGGCATTACTAACGCCATCAATCTCATAGACGGCTTGGACGGCTTAGCCGCAGGTGTTTCAGCTATTGCCTTACTGACGATTTCCGGTATCGCCATCACGATGGGGAACGTATTCGTTGTTTTTGCCGGTCTGATGATGCTTGGAAGTACACTTGGCTTCCTTGTCTATAACTTTTACCCGGCTAAGATCTTCATGGGCGACACAGGAGCACTTTTCCTCGGGTTTATGATTAGTGTGTTGTCTTTACTCGGCTTTAAGAACGTCACGTTGTTTTCCTTCATTATTCCAGTCATCATTCTCGGTGTACCGATATCTGATACGCTGTTTGCAATTGTACGTCGAATTATTCAGCGAAAGCCGCTTTCGGCACCTGACAAATCTCACCTGCACCACTGCCTCCTTAATTTGGGGTATAGTCATCCCGAAACGGTATTGATGATTTATGCAGTCAGTGCTTTGTTCAGTCTTGCGGCAGTTATCTTCTCCCAGGCAACGATCCTTGGAGCCATGGCTGTTATTCTGGCACTCATTATTATGATTGAACTGATTGTCGAAGTTACAGGATTAATTGGAAAAGAATACAGACCAATTCTGAACATGATACGTGATCGAAATCGAAGATAAAAAGAAGGTGCGCCGGCTAATGCCGGGCACCTTCTTTTTATTATATCTTATTGCCTGGGAAATAATTTCTGCAAATACTTCATTCATTCGGCATGGCTTGCTCTTCTCCAGAAGACGGACTGAGTTCCGGCTCGTCCGTTTCTACAAATGGTTGATCCATGTCGAGATGTGTTTTTAATGAACCAATCGTTGTCGTCAGGCTCTCCTGGTCGACTTGATAATACCATCCACCATTTATATACATGCCTTCTCCATCCAACTGGAGTTTATCGAAATCAAGTCCGTCCTTTTGTAACAGATAGTCTTTAAAGGATATCATTTCATCAAAGGTCAAGTTCGTCTTCATATTCTCACTGACTGAAGTGAGGATGCTGTCCATATTGTTCAGGGAACGGGTAGAAATTGTTTCACTGATGATCTCCTGGATAATGTCCATCTGCCGCTGTCCTCGTGCAAGATCGCTGTCGTATTTGCGTGTCCTAGCCAAGGCAAGGGCTTCCTCTCCATTCAAGAGTTGAACCCCTTCCTCCAGTTTAATGACACCTGCTTCCCGGGAGCTGTCCTGTTCTGTCATATCGAATGGGACGTCATAGGTAATGCCTCCGATAGCGTCGACGATGTCAACGAAAGATTGGAAATCGAGCCGGACATAATAATCGACAGGAACATCCAGCATTTGCTCCACGGTTTCTACTGTTGCATCCACTCCGCCGAACGCATGGGCGTGGGTGATTTTATCCTGATAGCCGACCTCTGGAATGTAGGTATAAGAATCCCTTGGGATATTGACCATCTTTATGGATTTGTTTTCATCATTGAATGTTGCGAGGACAAGAGCATCAGAGCGTGAGGGTGCCTCGGCTGCAGTTTCATCTACCCCGACGAAAAGGACGGAAATGTGGTCGGACCCCGGGTTTACAGCTTTCGTTCTTTTTTCTGATTTATCTCCCCGGTCTAATTCCTGGTGGGACTCCGTGGCAGTCTGTTTGACCTGATCGGTTAAATAAAGAGCGTATCCACCGGCAGCGCCGATGGCGATCAGCAATACGAAAAATAGAGACAAAAGGAAAATTCTTGTTTTTTTCCTTTTCATATCATAGACGGGCTCCTTTACTCGGGTTTGACATCCTTTTCTACATAAGAAGTTGTACCCTCATGGATTTCAGCCTGTGCGCTTGTCAAATCGGTCATCCATGAGATGAATGCTTCTTCTTCTCCACTTACTACATATACTATCAATTCCACATTTTCGAGATAATTAACCGTTTCGAGTGTATATTTGGAATTCCTTACTTCGTTTTCCACTTTTCCAAGTAAGTGATATTCCACTTTTACCTTTATTTCTTTCATTAACTGCCTCTTCACTACACCGGTCGTATTGATGGCAGCAGAGGCCGTAGAGGAATAGGCGCGAATGAGACCGCCCGCTCCGAGTTTGATACCACCGAAGTAACGGGTGACGACAACGGCTGTATCTTTAAGCCCCTTTTTCTTAAGTACTTCAAGCATCGGCACCCCTGCTGTGCCGCTTGGCTCTCCGTCATCGTTGGCTTTTTGTATCAAATCATGTTCTCCAATCATATAGGCGGAGCAGTTATGGGTTGCATCACTGTGTTTTTTCTTGATTTCCTGAATGAATGATTGTGCTTCCTCTTCTGTTTCGCAGCGTTTCACATAGCCGATGAAACGGGATTTTTGAATGACGACTTCTTCTGAACCTTCCGGCTTTACGGTATAATACGTTTCTAACATCGATTAACAAACCTCCTGTATTCAATTATATAGAGGGAAGGAATAATCGGCAATCTCGGGGAACTAATTACATAGGCTGATAAAAGAAGTATTTGCTATATACTTTTTTGTTCATTGTTCAGCGAACACCCCCACAAATGGACATGGGCCATACGAATGATTATGTGAATATTGATGGAGGGACTTGTCATGAGCGAAAGGAAAAATGGGGATATCGCCCTTGACTATATTATTAATGAAATGGTCGAGACGGTCACCAACAGTAAGGATGAGATATTTCAAATTGGTGAAGAATCCCGGAGCGAATTCGAAACACTGAATAAAGAGCTTGCGGAAACAAAGGACCAAGTGCTCACTCTTATTGAGGAGGGAGACATTCTGGACCGAAAAGTACGTTTCTCGCGTATACGCTTATCCGAAGTTAGCAAAGAATTCCAGAAATATTCAGAAGATGAAATCCGTAAAGTGTATGAACAGACGCACGCTTTGCAGATGGATCTATCCATGAAACGAGAAAAAGAGAAACAACTGCGTGAACGCCGGGATGACATAGAAAGAAGGCTGCGCAACCTGGAAGAGACGATTGGGCGGGCGGAGGCCTTGAGTGGAAAGATTTCGGTCGTCCTCAATTATTTGACAGAAGACTTCAAGCATGTGTCCGATGTGCTTGAGACGGCAAAAGAAAAGCAGCAGTTCGGCCTGCAGATCATTGAGGCGCAGGAGGAAGAACGCCGGCGCTTGTCCAGAGAAATCCATGATGGGCCGGCACAGATGCTGGCGAACGTGATGCTGCGGTCCGACCTTGTCGACCGCACATATCGTGAACGGGGCATTGAAGAAGCGATGGCAGAGGTAAAGAGTGTCCGATCTATGGTTCGGTCTGCTCTGTACGAAGTGCGCCGCATTATATACGACCTCCGACCAATGGCGCTTGACGATCTCGGTTTGATTCCTACACTTAAGAAATACCTCACAACGGTCGAAGATTATAATGAAGGAATGGTTTTCTCCTTTACATCTTTCGGTTCTGAGGAGAGGTTGGAGTCCAAGTACGAAGTTGCACTTTTTAGATTAATACAGGAAGCCGTCCAGAATGCCGTTAAGCATGCAGAAGCAAAAGAAGTTAAAGTGAAAATTGAGATTCAGCCCCACGCGGCAACCATCATTGTGAAAGATGATGGGAAAGGCTTCGACCCTTCGGCGAAAAAAGAGAAGTCATTCGGGTTGGTCGGAATGAGGGAACGTGTCGACATGCTCGAGGGGGACCTTCATATCGATTCCAGCCCTGGAGAAGGGACCATTGTCACGATCCATTTACCAATAAATTGATATTCTATACAAAAACTATGTAAATGGACGTGTATCGTTTATAATAGAAATAGGATTAGGGTAGATCGACCAAACACAGATAAAGATAGATGTAGACAGAGAAGGAATAGGTTTCAGGGGAACGTGAAAACCATTCTATGTATAAGAATCAGGAGGAAGTAATCATGACGACCAGAATAGTCCTAATCGACGATCACAAATTATTTCGGGAGGGCGTAAAAAGAATTTTGGATTTTGAATCCAGTTTCGAAGTCGTGGCAGAAGGCGACGATGGAGATACAGCCCTTCAAATCATCGAAGAATACATGCCGGATGTTGTGTTAATGGATATCAACATGCCGAGCATGAACGGAGTCGAGGCGACTGCGGAGATTACAAAGCGTTATCCGGAAATGAAAGTGATCATTCTTTCTATCCATGACGACGAAAACTATGTGACTCATGCGTTGAAAACTGGTGCGCAGGGGTACTTGCTGAAAGAAATGGATTCAGACGCTTTGATTGAAGCAATCAAAGTTGTAGGGGCAGGCGGTTCTTACCTGCATCCGAAAGTGACTCATAATTTAGTTGCGGAATATCGCCGCCTTTCTGAGACGAAAGGAAGCAGCGCATACCGTACGATCGAATACCGTAAGCCACTTCATCTCTTGACCCGTCGCGAGTGTGAAGTGCTTCAGCTTCTTGCCGATGGAAACAGTAACCGAGGTGTAGCAGAGTCTCTGTACATCAGTGAGAAAACCGTTAAAAACCATGTGAGTAATATCCTTCAGAAGATGAATGTCAATGACCGTACGCAGGCTGTTGTTACAGCAATAAAGAATGGATGGGTAGAAGTTATTTAACCCACTCTGACCTTTGGAAACAAGCGGGTCGTTTTTCAGGCATACGAAATGTATACCTGAAAAACGACCCCTTTTTTGTAGATGGGGCCGGTGTTAGTTTTCTGATGCATTGTTACACCCCTTCATGTAAAATAAGAGGAAGAAGAAGCTGGAAGGTTTTCGTGCATAGTTAGAGGAATGTTAAATATTAAAGCAAGGAGTTGAATCGGATGAAAACAGCGGTAATTACGGATAGTACAGCATATTTACCGAAGCAGGTCCGACAGACGAATCATATACATATGGTGCCGTTAAACGTTATTTTTGGAGAAGAATCGTACCAGGAAGAGATCGATATTAAAGCAGATGACTTTTATGACATGGTAAGAGAAGGGGGGAAGCTTCCTAAAACATCCCAACCTGCTATTGGATTGATGACGAAAAAGCTGGAAGACCTTGCGAAAGAGTATGATGCGGTCGTTGCCATCCATCTTTCGAGTGGAATCAGTGGTACATACCAGGCGATGGTGACAGCAGGTGAAATGGTAGAAAACATGGAAGTGTATGTTTTCGACTCAGAGATCAGTTGTCACATGCAGGGCTATTATGCTCTTGAAGCGTCTGAGTTGGCTGCGAATGGTGCGACACCGGGTCAAATTCTGAGTCGCTTGGAAGAAATGAAAGCGAGCATGCGCGCTTATTTCATGGTGGATGATCTCAGCCACCTTCACCGCGGCGGGAGATTGAACGGCGCTCAAGCGTTTGTTGGAAGCCTGCTGCAGGTGAAGCCTGTGCTTCATTTCGTAGATAAGCAAATTGTTCCTTTCGAAAAGATCCGTACAAATAAAAAAGCGATCAAGCGAATTCTCCAACTGTTTGATGAGGACGTCCGCAATGGCGGGAACTACCGTGCTTGTATCATTCATGCCAACCGTCCTGCGGAAGCGGAGCAGATTAAAGAAGAACTGGAGTCTTCCTATGATAATGTGGAAATGTCTGTCAGTTACTTCGGCCCTGTCATCGGTACGCACCTGGGTGAGGGAGCGATCGGTCTGGGTTGGTACCGCCGCTCCTGAGGATAAAGGGAGCCTGTTTGTGAGACTCAAACAGGCTCTAATTATCACATGGAAGGTGAATCAATGGTGAAATTATGGTTGAACAAAAAGAAAGACGATTATTCCTGGCTCCCGCACGATTCCCCCGCTCATACCACTCCGGAACTGGCTGGAAAATTGTTGTTGAAACACGAGCTCCCTTTTGATACACCTCCTCATTATGTTACACCTCTCTCATCTATCGAAATGTCTTGGTCCGGTTACCTTTGTCGGAGGTGCGGCAATTCGTCTCCCCATCTTTTTGGAAACATGCCCCATTGTGGTGATACTTGCACGTACTGCCGTTCGTGCATTCAAATGGGGAGGGTGTTATCCTGTGAACCCCTCTATTACGGAAGTCCTAACGTAACTTGGCCGTTTTTTTCATCCCCCTGCAAATGGACAGGCAGACGCACAGTCTCCCAGGATAATGCTGCCGAAACCATCCGCGATCTCGTTGACCGCGGATCGGGGGAACTGCTGGTTTGGGCCGTTTGTGGAGCGGGGAAAACCGAAATGCTGTTTTCCGGCCTTTCCGCTGCTCTTGAAGCAGGTAAAAGAATCTGCCTTGCCACTCCTAGAACGGATGTTGTACGCGAATTACTTCCACGTCTTCAGCGGGCATTTCCTGATGTTCCAATTCAGGGGTTGTATGGAGAAAGCCCGACCAAAACTAGCGATGCTCCTTTTCTAATAGCAACGACCCACCAACTTTACCGCTTTGCACGTGCTTTCGACTTTTTAATCATTGATGAAGTCGACGCTTTCCCTTACCATAACGATCCGAATCTTCATTACGCTTCCAGACGCGCAGCCAAAACAGATGCTGCTATCGTCTATTTGACAGCTACTCCTCGCAAAGCGGAAAGAAAACGCATTCGCAATAAGTCCCTTCCTGCCGTTTTCATTCCAAAAAGATTCCACGGCCACCCTCTTCCAGTTCCCATATTAAAGCTCCTTTTCCATTTAAATTCCTATTTAAAAAAGGGAATGCTTCCACCGAAAATTTTACAAATGATTGCCGAACAACAGACGTCTTCTCGGCAGCTGCTTCTATTTCTTCCATCTATTAAAAAAGCGGAAGAGGTTGCACGAATGCTTAAACAATTAGGTTATTGTGTGACGGCTGTCCATGCGGATGATCCGGACAGGGCGGCTAAGGTGGACGCATTCCGTGAGAAGAATTACCGGATGCTTGTTACGACGACGATCCTGGAAAGAGGCGTTACTTTCCCTTCGGTTGATGTGTATGTAATTGATGCCGGTCACGCCGTATTTGATGAACCGGCACTCGTACAAATTGCCGGCCGAGCCGGGCGGAGTCCGGAAGACCCGGACGGGGACGTGTACTTTTTTCACGCAGGCAAAACCGACGATATGTTGGATGCGGTAGATTCGATTCTTTATATGAACAAGCTTGGCAGGAAATTATGAAGTGTCTGATCTGTCACGGGGAGATTATTCCGGATGTAACATGGGTTACTTTTTGGAGACTTCCTGATAAGAAACAATGCTGTCGGTCCTGCTCCCATGCTTTTAGGATAATTGAGAATCCCGGTTGTTTGAAGTGCGGGCGTCCGGATGGAGACGGCATCTGTCCGGACTGCCGGCAGTGGCAGGTTACGAATCCCGGCTTACTCGAATGGAACCGGTCTGTTTTCAGCTATGAAGAGGCTGCAAAAGATTTCGTGGCGCGGTGGAAGTATCGGGGGGATTATGCTCTTTTGGAGGCATTAATACCAGAAGTTCAGCGGATTTTTAAGCGTGAGCAGCTTGGCGAAGTCTCATTTCTTGCCGTTCCTTTAAGTATAGAAAGAGAGAAAGAGCGTGGGTTCAATCAGTCAGAAGCAATCATTCATCATCTTGGTCTTAAGCCAATCCATGCATTCAAGCGTGTTCATTCTGGGAAACAGGCGAAGAAGGGCCGCCAAGGACGACTTCGCGGCATCAATCCTTTTTCGCTGGTGACAGAAGTTGATGGTCCCTGCGTGATCGTCGATGATATCTATACGACAGGAAGGACCATCCGCCATATGGCAGCCCTTCTGAAACAATCGGGTTGCCCGGCGGTCTATTCTTTTACGCTTTTTCGATGAATATACTCTCCGGACTTTGGAATCTCTTTTTTCTGACGATATAATATAAAAGAGAGATTTGGGAGGCGGAATGATGGGAGAAGTGGCGAATTGTCCCAGATGTAACGGCATTTTCATAAAAGGTTCTTCGGTAGTTTGTCCGAACTGTAAGCAGAAGGAAGAGAGCGATTTTCAAGCCGTGTACACTTTTATGCGTAAAAAACAGAACCGGACGGCTGTGGTGGCAGAAATTGTTGCTAAGACTGGCGTTTCGGAGGAGAGAATCAGGCAGTTTGTAAAACAAAAGCGCCTGCATCCCTCCCAATTTCCGAATTTAGATTACCCTTGTGAGAAATGCGGGACGTCGATATCTGAAGGTAGAATCTGTAAAGGATGCCGGGAAGATATCACGCGTGGTGTTGCTGTCGATGAAAGAAATAAAGCACTGGAGAATCGAAAGCGTGCAGCTGAGAAAGAGCGTGTGAGCAGGACTTATTATTCAGTAGAAAATGATTAATAAGGCATATTAAACTACAAAAGAACGATACCGATAAAAGAGGTAAATACAACCGGACTGGAAACGAGGTGAACACGATGAAAATCAACGGGCCGAATTCCACTAATTTTAATCCCTATCAGAAACAAATCCAGAAACAACAGGACGTCCGTATGCAGCAGAAGAATGATCAGCTGCACATTTCCAAGGAAGCGAAGATGATGCAGGAGGCGGACAAGCCGGATCAAGCCCGCATGAATCTCATCGAGAAGATCAAAGCAGATATTGATTCTGATCAATACAAGGTAGATACGAATGCGGTTGCTAAGAAAATGCTCGATTTCTGGTCAACCAAAGAATAAAGGAGAACGGATATGACAGTAAATGCGATCGTTGAAGAAATGGGACGCCTGCAACAGCTGCATGAGAGTCTTCTCGCGTTGTCGACGCAAAAGACAAGTGCTTTAAAATCTAATGATACAAAGGCAATTCAGCAGCTGTTGACTAAAGAGCGTAAACACATTCAGGCGATAGAGAAAATAGAGAAAGAACGCAGGACAGCCGTCGACAGCTGGCTTCACAAAACAGGAATGAATATGGATAACCCTACGGTTTCCGCCATTTGTGAATGTCTTGAAGGGCAGGATAAGCAGATGCTGGAAGGAGCATATGAGTCGCTTCTTCATGTTCTTGCAGACTTGAAGAGTCAGGAAGAGTTGAATGCGGAACTTACAAAGCAGTCCTTGCAGTTCGTTTCCCTATCCCTGGATCTTCTGCAGCCATCCATTCAGTCGATGAACTATGCTCAAAACGAAAACCCAGGTGATAGTGGTGCGCCGAAGCGCTCGCTGTTTGATTCCAAAGCTTAACAGAAGAGGAGCAAAAGAATATGGTATCAACTTTCCACGGACTGGAAGTGGCAAAGCGGGGACTCTACGCCCAGCAGTCCGCTTTATACACGACAAGCCACAACATTGCTAATGCGAATACAGAAGGATATACGAGGCAGCGCGTAAATTTTGAGCAGACTGGTCCTTTCCCTCCTGCTTCAAGGAACCGACCGCAAATACCCGGTCAGGTGGGAAGCGGAGTGCAGGCAGGCTCCATCGAACGTGTACGTACGGGATTCCTCGATCACCAATTTCGTGGGGAAAACAGTAAATCCGGCTATTATGACTCCCGCTCGGAAGCGTTGGGCAGATTGGAGACGGTCATGAATGAACCTTCTGAGGATGGCTTGTCTGCAACGATGGACCGCTTTTGGAAATCTCTCCAGGATTTATCCACGAATCCGGAGAATTCCGGAGCAAGGTCCGTCGTAAAACAACGGGGCGAAGCAGTAGCGGATACGTTTAATTACCTGGCGGGCACCCTTCAGACGATTCAGAAGGATATCAAACAGGAAACACGTGTGACAGAGACAGAGATCAATTCGATTGCCAATCAAATCAACAACATCAATCGGCAGATTTCAGAAGTCGAGCCGCACGGCCTTGTTCCTAATGATTTATATGACGAACGGGATCGCCTCATTGATCAGCTTTCCAAACATGTGAACGTTCAGGTAAGCTACGAAAACACGGCGGATTCGGCAAGTCCTCTGGCTATGGGGAATGTAACAATTTCGTTAGTTGACAAGGACGGTCAGGATTTGACTCCAGCAGCGAAACTTGTTGATGGAGCTGTTAATGAAGTGAATACTGTCCAAGTTTCTTACGAGAACGGAGGACCGGCAGCCAATGGTATACAAATAGGAGAAGAGACGTATTCCATTGAAAGTTTTGGATCTCAGGGGAAACTGAAAGCATTGATCGAATCAGGCGGGTATATCGAGGCTGGAGAACAGAAAGGAACGTATGCAGAGATGCTTTCCAATCTTGATCGGATGGCGACTGGTTTTGCTGACGCTTTCAATACGATTCATAAAGAAGGACAGTCTCTGAACAGTATAAAAAACGGGGATGCTGTTCCTGATTTCTTCGCTATTGATATGACCGAAGTAAATGAAGATGGTGTAGTAGAAGGAATTGCGGGCAGGCTGTCTCTCACGGATGAGATTCAGACAGATCCGGATCATATCGCAGCAGCAGGAGCCTTGCAGACAGGGAACGGAGAAAATGCTCTGAGACTCTCTGAAGTGCAGAACGAAGCTAATGCTCTTTTTGGAGAAGAGACGTCATTAAACAGCTTCTACCAATCGATGATAGGAACGATGGGCGTAGAAGCACAGGAAGCATCACGCATGTCCAGAAATGCCGGCACGTTGAAATCAGCCGTGGATGAGCAGCGGCAGTCAGTCAGCTCGGTTTCTCTCGATGAAGAGATGTCTAACATGATTAAATTTCAGCATGCCTATAACGCAGCAGCCAGAAATATCACTGTCATAGATGAGATGCTCGATACAATCATCAACCGGATGGGTGTGTAGAAAGGAAGGTGAACCTAAATGCGTGTTACGCAATCCATGCTGTCGAACAATATGATGCGCAACTTGAGCGACAGCTACCGCAATATGGGAATATACCAGGATCAGCTTGCAACTGGGAAGAAAATAAGCAGGCAGTCTCAGGATCCTGTTGTTGCAATGAAAGGAATGAATTACCGCTCTCAAGTAGAGGAAGTAGAGCAGTTCCAACGGAATATCGGCGAGGTGCACAACTGGATGGACAATACGGACTCCTCTCTTGATAAGGCGACGCAGGCAATGCAGAGAATACGAGAGCTGACGGTACAGGCGAGTAACGATACATATGAAGAAGGACAACGCACCGCTGTCGCTAAAGAAATACGTCAGTTGAAAGAACACCTCGGTACGATAGCTAATACGAAGGTGAACGACAAATATATTTTCAACGGGGCAAATACGCTGGAAGCGCCTTTTGATATCAGTGATTTGGAAAATTCCGGTCCGCCGAGTTCAGATCCGGTCCTCATCGAAGTATCTGCTGGAGTAAAAATCCAAACGAACGTCACAGGAGGAAATGTCTTCAATCAGGATTTGTTTCAGGACTTGGAGAACTTTGCATCAGCCCTTGAAGGAAACGGTACCGAAGAGGAGCTTGGCAGCTTTCTTGATACCTTTGACGGACATATCAACGATATCGTAAACGAACGCGCAGACCTTGGAGCTCGGATGAACCGTGTTGAGCTGATTGAAGACCGTCTGGAGACGCAGAAAATCAGTGCGACGAAAATGATGTCCGATAACGAAGATGCCGATATAGAGAAAGTAATTACGAATTTAAAGACACAGGAGAGCATCCACCGGGCTGCAATGGGCGTCGGTGCGAGGATCATCCAGCCAACACTGATGGACTTCCTGCGCTGACGAATATCACTAAAATAGGAAGCTTTCTCTGGTATAGAGGAAGCTTCTTTTTACGAAAGGGAAGAGAAACATGGGCGTCCCGCAAATCCAATTACAGACCTCTCCGGGGAAGATCAGCATTTTGACAAAGAGACCGGAACAAACAATCCGTCAACCAAGGGCCGAGCAGTCGATAGAACAACCTAAAGCTGATGTAACCATACGCCAGAAAAAAGGGAAGCTTACGATTGACCAAACGAATGCATGGCATAACATCGATTTAAAAAGTTCCCCTGTACGTACAAGAGAGCTCGCAGGAATGGCAAGGGAAGACCTGCTGTCAGGGATCGCAAGGGTGGCCGGCGAAGGAGACGAGCTGATGAGGATTGAAAACGGCGGCAGTCCAATTGCCGATCAAGCTCAGCGTAACAGCGGCTATGACTTCACTTTCACCCCTGGCGGCCGTCCTGTCTACGAACTCGTTGCTCTTTCTTATGAGCCTGGGAAAGCGGAAATTTCCGTGACACCAAGGAAACCAATAATTGAAACCGTGCCCCATAAACCAGAACACATCTATAGAAAGGGGGCTGTCCAAGTGGAGATGGCCCACTATCCAGAATTGAAGATTGATTGGAAGGTGTAAGCATGTATATACAGACAAAATATTTTTCTGAGTTGGAAGTAACGGACAGCGATCTTTTAGTATTCGCCCATGGTTTGCCCGGGTTTGAAGACTATCATCAATTTGTTTTACTTCCAATCGATGACACTGGAACCTACTTCGTATTACAGTCCGTCGAAGAAGCGGATGTAGCTTTGATCGTAACGAATCCGTACCTTTTCTATAAAAATTATTCTTTCGATTTTGATGAGAAATCTATGGGGATTAAAGGACTGGAAGAAGTAGCGGTGTACAGTGTCGTCACGTTAGAAGATCCGTTTGAGAAATCTACGTTAAACCTTCAGGCACCGATCGTTATCAATGTCAGGACAAAAGAGGGAAAACAAATCATTTTGAATGATTCCGTCTACCGGACGAAACATGAACTTCTTCAGGAAATAAAAGGTGGTGGCAATCATGCTCGTTCTTAACAGGAAGGAAGGGGAGTCGCTTCGAATTGGCGACGATATTATTGTCACGATTACAGCCGTCGAAGGTGGTCAGGTGAAACTTGGTATCGAAGCCCCGAAAGATATCGCCATCCACCGCGAAGAAATTTATATCTCTATTAAGGATGAAAACAAGGCAGCAGCCTCTGCTCCCGATCATATGCTCGATTTGTTAAAAAGCTTCCATACGGATTAATTCATCGCTAGAGGTATTGGAGGTAAAAGGGTATAGTCGGTGTCTTGGTTCAGATTGTATATAGGTAAGCAATTCTTTTCTTCCCCGTTCTATTAAACTAATTTCTCTTATTCCGATATTATTATAAAGCGAATGAGATTTAAGGAGTTGTTCGGTGTGGATATAACTAAGCATCAATCACTTCTGCAGAGCATTATGCCCCTTAGTCCTACAACAACCGCTCAGAAGCAAGGTTCAGTCGCGCAGGAAGGTTTACAAAAAGCGGTCTATTTTTCCGATCGGAATGAGAAAGAGAAAGTGAAACAAATGGTGGAAAGTGTAAATGAGTTTCTGAAACCGGTAAGAACTTCGCTTCAGTTCCAATTTCATGACAAGCTTGGCGAGTACTATGTAACCGTCGTTGATAATGAAACGAGAGAGGTCGTTAAGGAAGTGCCTCCGAAGAAGCTTCTTGATATGTACGCGGCGATTGCAGAGAAGCTGGGGTTCCTTGTCGATCATAAAATATAAGCAGGTGATCATATGAGTGATATGCGAATTGGCGGTCTTGCATCCGGAATGGATACAGATCAGATTATAAAAGACTTGATGAAAGCGGAACGTATGCCGCTAGACAAAATGGAGCAGAAACGGGAGTGGCTCACTTACCAGAGAGACTCCTATCGTGATGTGAACAAGCTGCTTTCGGAATTGGATGAAATGGCGTTCGATATGCGGTTGGAACGCACCTATTCCCAAAAAACGACAAGCTCATCGAGCGATGCTGTGTCTGCAACAGGGACCGCGACGGCAGATAACGGCAGTTATAAAGTAGAAGTGCTGGCACTTGCTGAACGGGCTTACAACTACAGCGAGAGCCGCATAACTAATGGAAGCTTCGATCCTGATGATGCACTTCAAAATCAAAAAGACAATTTTATAAACGGACTGACACTGGATGAAGCCTTCTCGATTACGACCTACAATGCGGAGGGAGAAGAAACGACAGTGTCCTTCGATGTATCCGGGGATAAGTCGTTGAATGACTTGTTAAAGGAAATCAGTGACTCGGATCTTGGTGTCCGGGCTTTTTATGATAAAGGTGCAGACAAGGTAATGATGGAGCGTACCGTAACAGGAAACTTTAATAAAGACGAAAACAAATTTCTTGGTGCGGAAATCGGCTTTAATGGAAGTACGGCTCCTTTTCTAGCCGATACACTAAATATTAAGAACGGGTCAAATGATGGGACTGGATGGGTTTTAAATGAGAAAGGCGGGACAGATGCCCGTTTCAAATACAATAATTCCTTTGAAATGACGTCACACACAAACGATTATAGTTTAAACGGCATGAATTTCACCTTCCACGAAGTCGGGACGTCTACGATCAGTGTTTCCAATAACGTCGATGACTCCTTTGATAAAGTGAAAGAGTTTGTTGATAAATATAATTCCATCATCGAAGACTTGAATGGAAAGCTTCAGGAGAAGCGTTACCGCGACTTTCAACCGTTGACAGCAGAACAAAAAAAAGCAATGGAAGAGAACGAAATTGAATTATGGGAAGAGAAATCGAAGAGCGGGATGCTTAGAGGCGATTCCGTCATCAGTAGTGCTCTGAGTAAAATGCGCCAGAATTGGTACACTCCCGTGGAGACAGGTGGTGCGTTTACCCAGCTGGCCGACATCGGCATTAAGACCTCCTCCAACTATCTGGATCGTGGGAAACTGGAAATTACCGAGGCGGACCTTCGTAAAGCACTCCAGGAGGATCCATCCTCCGTTCGCCAGCTTTTTGCAGGAACGGAAGAGAATCCTGGTATTGCGCGCAGGTTGGAGGCGACGATGACGGAAGCGGTCAAGTCGATTGAGAGCAAAGCCGGAAAACCGACGAGCCTGGACAATAATTTCCTGCTGGGGAGACAGATCAAGGATATCAATGAGGAAATGACAGATTTCGAGGACCGTCTGACATCCATAGAGGATAGGTACTGGCGGCAATTTGGCGCAATGGAGAGTGCCATTCAGAAGATGAATTCCCAATCCGCATATATTATGCAGAACTTTTTTAATTAAAGGAAGTGTTTGATAGATGTCTATTCAAGCGTATCAAAACAACTCTGTTTCCACAGCTTCTCCCGGGGAACTGACGCTCATGCTTTATAATGGCTGTATTAAGTTTATTAAAGCCGGGAAAAAAGCGATGGAAAGCAACGAGATCGAAGCAAAAAATACAAACATTCAAAAAGCCCAGAAGATTATCCAGGAGCTGATGGTCACCATCGACGATCAGTATGAGGTATCGAAACAGATTCTTCCGCTCTATGATTATATGAACCGTCGCTTGATCGAAGCGAATACGAAAAATGATACCGGCGTTCTTGATGAAGTTCAAGGAATGGTGGAGGAGTTTCGTGATACTTGGAAGCAGGTGCTGCTTGCTGACAGGAAACTTCAGCATGGTTCCGGCGGGAATGCTTGATGTGTGTGTGGGAGCAGTTTCTAACAGTAACGAAAGAACTGAAACACACTGTAGAACAGCCCGTAACGGACCAGAATAGAGCGGGAATCATTGCAGATATTCAGAAACTTTTAGCGAAAAGAGATGATTTGCTTCCCCATCTTCCTCAGCCTTCTCGATCAGAGCAAGAACTGGTTAGAGCTGTCGGTAACCATGATCTTGTGATTAATCAAAAGATGGAGTTTCTTTTTGAAGGGTTAAAAAGGGATATGCGGAACATGAAGAAGCAGAAAAAATCAAAACAAAGCTATACAAATCCGTATCAAAGCATTTCTGGTTATGACGGGATGTATCTGGACCATAAGAAGTAGAATAGGTGATTATTTGAAAGCTTTGGCAGAAGCTCAGCACTACTTGCTTATCCAATATGACAACCTAATACATACAATCAGTGAAGGGTTGGAATATGTGGAAAAACAAATCTGTGATGGAGGTTCATTCAGGACACCAGTGGTTTTCCAGGGTATCCTGGATGCCTTCATCCAGATGAACCACACCCATGAGCAGATAGCAGACATCTTCAACGAAGAGGGGATGCACCTGCTTTTAGAAGAATTCAGTCGGATGATCATTCATTTACAGGCATGGTTTGATGAAGATACAGAAGAAGGGAAAATACTTCTCCTTCGTACCCGGATCATTCCAAGTTATGAAGCTTGGAAACTGGACGTTCAGCGGTATCTGTATCCATATGTCTGCCATTAATAGAGAGAAACAAGTCCGTCCTCTTCTTAGTAAGGGGGCTTTTTTAAGTTCTCCTTTGATAGAAGAAACACCCTCTTCCACCCGATGTTTATATTTTTCTACTTAATGCGACCGTCGAAAATCAACGTTTTTCCCTCCGATTGACACCTTCCAGCAATTACCGACACAAATATGACAAAATATTTAGAAAGTTTATGCAGGAAAGGCCATGGGTATGGTAGAATATATATCACATAAGGATGAAAGGAGGACACTTCTGATGCTACAATACAACATTCGTGGTGAAAACTTGGAAGTGACGGATTCTATCAAGGATTATGTGGAGAAAAAGGTGGGCAAGCTTGAACGCTACTTTGACACTCCCCCGACTTCCGAGGTACACGTAAACTTAAGTGTCTATAATGATGAGCAGACAATCGAGGTAACGATCCCGATGAAGAATTTACTTCTTCGTGCCGAGGAACATAACACAGATCTATATGCTGCCATCGACCTTGTGGTAGATAAATTGGAACGACAGATTCGAAAGCATAAAACGAAAGTGAATCGCCGTTTCCGCCAAGAGGGTGCTCCGAAATACGTCTTTGCTGAACTTGAACGCGAGTCTCAGCAGGGCCAGATCCAAGATGAGAATGAACTCGATGTACAAATCGTAAAAACGAAACGTTTTGACTTGAAACCGATGGACAGCGAAGAAGCGGCTCTTCAAATGGATATGCTGGGTCATAACTTCTTTGTCTTCACAAATGCAAGCACCGACGAAACAAATATTGTCTACAAACGTCGGGATGGCCGTTATGGCTTGATCGAAACTTAATATAAGAAAAGATGCTCCTCCTGCCCCGGCAGGAGGATTTTTTAATGTTTGTAGAGTTTGATGTAGCAATTCTTCCTTTTTTATACGCTGAAAAGGGAATTTTCGACATGAAAACCGGTGAAGAATTGATATTTGGCTCCTCGCTCCAGTCTTATTTATGTAGTATAAACAGTGTAGAAGATTAATTAGATGAGGAGAGGATGGAATGATGTGCAACGAATGCAGGGATGTTAAGGAACGTTTGAAAAGACAGGAAGATACGATTGCCCAACTGGTTACGATTATTGCCGCCACCAACCGCCGTGTCTCCGATATGGATCAGTTTCTCCACGAGCCACTAAAAGAGGAAGTAACCCCCTCCCCAATATAATATTTCCACACAAATTCCTCATTTGTCTCCTTTATTGTCAGTCTGCTTCTCTTAGTGTTATGATAGGACATGGATTACACTATTTAATGAAGATAGGAAATCAATAGAGGAGCGGTTTCAATGCTTGGAACGTTAAAAAAAATATTTGGCGATGGAAATAACCGCCAACTCAAAAAGTTAGAAAAGGTTGCCGACGATATTGAGGCAATGGAATCACAAATAGAGAAATTATCCGATGAAGAACTGACAAATAAGACAGCTGAATTTAAAGAGCGTTATGAGAAAGGCGAGAAGCTGGATGATATGCTTGTCGAGGCATTCTCGGTCGTCCGGGAAGCTTCTAAGCGTGTTCTTGAGATGCGTCCCTTCAAAGTCCAGCTTTTAGGCGCGCTCGCTCTGCATGAGGGTAATATTGCAGAGATGAAGACAGGGGAAGGTAAAACTCTTGCTTCCACAATGCCTGCCTACTTGAACGCAATTACAGGAAAAGGTGTACACATCATCACGGTCAACGATTACTTGGCCAGCCGTGACGCGAAGGAAATGGGTGAGCTGTTCCAATTCCTCGGATTGACTGTCGGTCTTAACCTGAACGGGATGTCCAAGGAAGAGAAACGTGATGCTTATCTGGCTGATATCACGTACGGAACGAATAACGAATTCGGGTTTGATTACCTGCGTGACAATATGGTGCTTTATAAGGAACAGATGGTCCAACGTCCGTTACACTATGCCATTATTGACGAGGTCGACTCTATTCTAATTGACGAAGCACGTACGCCGTTGATCATTTCCGGCTCCGCTTCAAAGTCTGCAGACTTGTATCAGTCTGCAAACTCGTTCGTCCGTCTTCTTGAGAAAGAAGAGGACTTTACGTATGATGAGAAAACGAAAAATGCCCAGCTTACAGAAGAAGGTATTAATAAAGCAGAACGGTTCTTTAAAATTGAGAACTTGTTCGATTTGTCCAACGTCTCTTTGATTCATCATATCAATCAGGCGCTGAAGGCCCATTCTTCTATGCACCGTGATACGGACTATGTCATTGAAGACGGAGAAGTAGTCATTGTGGACCAGTTCACAGGCCGTCTGATGAAGGGACGCCGGTACAGTGATGGTCTTCACCAGGCTATCGAAGCAAAAGAAGGCTTGGAAATTCAAAATGAAAGCCAGACGCTTGCCTCCATCACATTCCAGAACCTTTTCCGTATGTACGAGAAGCTTTCCGGGATGACCGGTACAGCAAAAACAGAAGAAGAGGAATTTCTGAACATTTATAATATGCGTGTTATTGTCATTCCGACGAACCGCGACATTGCGCGTGATGATAAGCCGGACCTCGTTTATAAAACGATGGATGGAAAATTCAAAGCGGTAGTGGAAGATATCAAACAGCGTTATGATCTTGGGCAGCCTGTCCTTGTCGGGACCGTTGCTGTCGAGACGTCTGAAATTATCTCCCGCTACTTGAATAAAGCCGGCGTTCCGCACAACGTCCTCAATGCGAAGAACCACTTCAGAGAAGCGGAAATCATTGAGAATGCAGGTCAAAAAGGTGCGGTGACAATCGCAACTAACATGGCCGGTCGTGGAACGGACATCAAGTTAGGCGAAGGCGTCAGAGAGCTTGGCGGACTGGCTGTCATCGGTACAGAGCGTCATGAATCACGTCGGATCGATAACCAGCTCCGTGGTCGTTCCGGTCGTCAAGGGGACCCTGGTATGTCCCAGTTCTATCTGGCGACGGATGACGAATTGATGCGGCGCTTCGCCTCAGACAATATTCGCAGTATGATGGATCGTCTCGGTATGGATGATTCTCAACCGATCGAAAGTAAAATGATCTCCCGCGCTGTTGAATCTGCCCAGAAACGGGTGGAAGGAAACAACTTTGATGCTCGTAAAACCGTTCTTTCCTATGATGATGTGCTTCGCCAGCAGCGTGAAGTTATCTATAAACAACGATATGAAGTGCTGACTTCTGAGAACCTGCGTGAAATCATAGAACAGATGATAGAACGTGTCGTGTCTCAAACAGTCGATGTTCATACGGCAGATGACGAGGACGAAAACTGGAACCTGGAAGCAGTTGCAGAGTATTTGAGAGCTAACCTTCTTCAGGAAGGGGACGTTACTGCTGATGACCTGAAAGGTAAAGATCCGGAAGAAATGAAGGAACTGATCCTCGATAAAGTCAAGCTGCGCTATGACGAGAAGGAAGAAGAGCTTTCATCCGAACAAATGCGGGAATTTGAGAAAGTTATCCTGCTTCGTTCCGTCGACCAGAAGTGGATGGATCACATTGATCAGATGGACCAGCTTCGTCAAGGAATTCATCTGCGTGCTTATGGGCAGAACGACCCACTTCGTGAATATAACTTTGAAGGCTTCCGTATGTTTGAACAGATGATTGCAAACATTGATGAAGAAGCGGCCCGTTATATTATGAAAGCGCAGATTCGCAACAACCTTCAACGACAGGAAGTTGCGCAGGGGGCGAAAGCCGTCTCCGGCGGCGGG
Source organism: Halobacillus sp. BAB-2008 (assembly GCF_000328325.1). Lineage (NCBI taxonomy): Bacteria > Bacillati > Bacillota > Bacilli > Caryophanales > Bacillaceae > Halobacillus > Halobacillus sp. BAB-2008. The sequence continues at coordinate 27,491 of NZ_ANPF01000028.1, forward strand.
GAAAGCAAGGAAGCGAAGAAAAAGACCCCTTTCGTGAAGAAAGATACAGTCGGTCGAAATGACCCTTGTCCTTGCGGAAGCGGTAAGAAATACAAGAATTGCCACGGTCAATAAGGTTGAAGACACTCTCTTTATATAAGAGGGTGTCTTCCCTTGTGTGTTAGATATTAAGAGGAGTGATCATTTATGGATATGGCAGAAATTCGCCACGAGTTAGATAATACAGCTAAGAGATTAGCGGACTTCAGGGGGTCTCTTTGACGTCGATCATAAGAAGACCCGCATTGCAGAATTAGAGGAACAAATGACAGAGCCTGGTTTTTGGGACGACCAAAACACGGCTCAAAAAGTCATTGACGAGGTGAACGGGCTGAAAGGTTTAGTCCACACACTGGAAGCACACGAGGAATCCCACGAAAACCTTGAAGTTTCCTATGAGCTTGTAAAAGAGGAAGCGGATGAGGAACTGCTGGAAGATCTTATACAAGAAGTCCAGCAGCTCTCTAAGGATTTGAACGAGTATGAGCTTAACATTTTGCTCAGCGAGCCTTACGACAAAAATAATGCGATTCTCGAACTTCATCCCGGTGCAGGTGGAACAGAGTCACAAGACTGGGCGAGCCTTCTGCTGCGTATGTACACCAGGTGGGCAGAGAAGAAAGGTTTTTCCGTCAGTACGATGGATTACCTTCCGGGAGAAGAAGCTGGTGTCAAGAGTGTCACGCTTCTTATTAAAGGTCATAATGCGTACGGCTACTTGAAAGCGGAAAAAGGCGTTCATCGCCTTGTACGGATATCTCCGTTCGATTCCTCGGGCCGTCGTCACACATCTTTCGTATCGTGCGAAGTAATGCCGGAATTCAATGACGAAGTGGAAATCGATGTGAAAACAGAAGATCTTAAGATCGATACGTATCGTTCCAGTGGTGCCGGCGGGCAGCACGTTAACACAACAGATTCCGCTGTCCGGATTACCCACCTGCCAACGAATACAGTTGTAACCTGTCAGTCTGAGCGTTCTCAGATCAAAAACCGTGAGCAGGCTATGAAGATGTTGAAGGCAAAGCTCTATCAACTTGAGATTGAGCGTCAGCAGCAGGAGCTAGACGATATTCGTGGAGAACAGAAAGAAATCGGCTGGGGAAGTCAGATCCGTTCTTACGTCTTCCACCCGTATTCAATGGTGAAAGATCACCGGACGAATATTGAAAATGGAAATACACAAGCTGTCATGGATGGAGACCTTGATAAGTTCATCAATGCGTACCTTCGTTCTCAAATGGATAAATGATATAAAAGCTTTCCGCCCAAAAGGCGGGAAGCTTTTTTTGTTTGTCATTATAGATGATTTTCCTGAAGAACGAAATTCTGCTACTATGAAAGCAGATACATACGGAGGAGGCGTTAGGAAGGATGAAGGTGAAAAAAGCAATTATACCGGCTGCCGGGCTCGGGACAAGGTTTCTTCCGGCGACGAAAGCGATGCCGAAAGAAATGCTGCCAATCGTTGATAAGCCGACTATACAGTACATTGTAGAAGAAGCCATTGAGTCCGGGATAGAAGATATCATTATCGTAACAGGGAAAGGAAAACGTGCGATTGAAGATCATTTCGATCACGCGTTTGAGCTGGAGGAGAACCTTTTCAAAAAAGGGAAGATTGACCTGCTTCAGGAAGTGAAGCAATCCGCGAAGGTTGATATCCACTATATTCGCCAGAAAGAGCCGAAGGGGCTCGGTCATGCTGTCTGGTGCGCGCGTAAATTTATAGGTAATGAGCCTTTTGCGGTTCTGCTTGGTGATGATATTGTGCGTGCCGATAAGCCATGTTTAAAGCAGTTGATGGAACAGTATGAAGAAACAGGGGCTTCTGTGATTGGTGTTAAAGAAGTGCCGAGAGAAGAGACCTTCCGGTACGGTATTATCGACCCTGAGGAGCAGCAGGATCGTCGTTACGGGGTGAAGCGCTTCGTTGAAAAACCGAATGTGGAAGACGCCCCATCCAATCTTGCCATCATCGGCCGCTACATATTCACACCCGATATCATGGGTTTGTTGTCCACGCAGGAATCAGGCGCCGGCGGTGAGATTCAATTGACCGATGCCATTGAACGTTTGAATGCAGAGCAGCCGGTGTATGGGTATCGATTCACTGGCGACCGATATGACGTTGGTGATCAACTTGGCTTTATTAAAACAACTCTTTCTATTGCTATGGAGAGGGAACATATGAGAGATGATGTCCTGAAACTTCTTCATGAGGTGTTGGAAGAACAGGAGTCAATCCAACGGTGAAAAAAGCAGGGGTGCCCTGCTTTTTTTCATGGATAGAAACGGTGGAATGAATGAGACTATACATAGACGCTTTACTCTGGTAACACGTTATCCGGCATTCATTTACACGGTGGGTGCCTAGTGTTATACTCCAATCGGTTAAATAAACGGGACAAATGTTCAGGGAGAGTTGGACAATATGATGATGGCAAAAAATACCGTAGAGAACCGATGCCGCCGCTGCTCCGGCATGGGTTCGATTATGTGTTGGTTATAGTAGGCGCATTCTTCGTTGCGCTGGCATTTAATTTATTCTTATTGCCAAATAATATCGCTTCCGGTGGTGTTGCTGGAATTAGTACCATTACGAAGTACGTCTTCGGATGGGAACCCGGCATTGTTCAATGGGCGCTGAATATCCCATTATTTATAATGGGACTGCTGATTCTCGGCAAAAATTTCGGCATCAAATCGTTTGTCGGCACGGTTACACTCCCGCTATTCGTGCTTCTGACAAGTGAACTTGCCCCTGCGACTCCCAATCCTCTTCTTGGGGCAATTTTCGGAGGTATGGGAGTAGGACTGGGTCTCGGCATCGTATTTCGCGGCAGAGCTTCTACAGGCGGGATTGACCTGGCAGCTCAAGTCGTACATAAGTATACACACCTCCCTCTCGGAATTTGCGTTGCAATGCTGGACGGAACGATTGTGATCACTTCGGCTTTCGTCTTTTCGCTTGAATCCGGTCTTTACGCCTTGATTGGATTGTTTGTAACAAGCCGTACGATTGATTTCGTTCAGGTTGGATTAAACACATCAAAAAATGTTCTCATTATAACGGATGAAGTGGATGGAGTAAGGGCAGCCATATTCAAGCGGATCGACCGCGGGGTAACGGTTTTAAGCGGATCGGGCGGATATACGGATAAAGAGAGACAGGTCGTTATGTGCGTCGTTCAGCAGAATGAATTCATTAAATTGACACAAACGGTTAAAACGGTGGACCCGCGGGCATTCGTTGTCGCCATGAATGCGACCGAAGTTCTCGGTGAGGGTTTCAAAACGACGTGACTCGGTTATAATACAGGTTAGTAGAATGTACGTTTCATGAAGGGGGACTTTTTGGATGGAGAAGTGGTGGTTGGTATTATGTTTAGGGCTTGTACTAGTCCTTGCTGCCTGTGGCGGTGGACAGGAAGACGGAACACAGGATGATACCGGATCAGATGAGCAGACAGAAGAAGATGCGGGTGCGGATAGTAATGGTGACGCTTCAGCAGCGGAAGCCGTTTATCAAGCTAATTGTACAAACTGTCACGGTGGGAATCTGGAAGGCGGCTTCGGGCCTTCGTTGACAACGATCGGTTCCAAGTATTCTGCAGACGAAATAAAGGAAATTATTTTAAATGGGCGTGGCAGCATGCCGCAGCAGGATGTATCAGAAGAAGATGCAGACCTGGTGGCCAACTGGTTGTCTACAATGGAAGAATAGAACGAAGGAGTCCGGGTTGTACCGGGCTCTTTTTTTTCGACATTGAAAAACAATTGTAATAATTTCATGTCTAAATTCATCGAATATTAATGTTATAATGGACTTGTTTGTCAATGATAACTGGATTAACAAATATAGAAATACAGGTGATTCTTATATGATAGAAATGCAAGGGGTATATAAAACCTATACCAACGGTGTGACAGCGCTGAACGGTGTCGATGTCAAGATTGATCAAGGTGAATTCGTCTATATCGTCGGTCCGAGTGGAGCAGGTAAGTCTACGTTTACGAAATTAATTTACAGAGAAGAAAAGCCGACAACAGGCAAAGTGACGATAAACAATATGGATACGTCCACAATGAAGCAGCGCAAGATTCCTCAACTGCGCAGGCAGATTGGTGTTGTCTACCAGGACTTCAGACTGCTGCCGACGCTGAGCGTCTATGAGAATGTTGCTTTCGCTCTGGAAGTAATCGAAGAGAACCCGGCCAATATCCGCCGCCGTGTCATGGATGTACTTGATCAAGTACGCCTGAAAAACAAGGCACGTTTTCTTCCGGATGAATTGTCCGGCGGGGAACAGCAGCGGGTATCCATTGCCCGTGCAATCGTCAATCATCCGAAGGTCGTCATCGCAGATGAGCCGACAGGAAATCTCGATCCGGAAACGTCTTGGGAGATCATGCACATTCTGGAGGAGATTAATGCCGGTGGAACGACTGTGTTAATGGCGACACACAGCCAGGAAATCGTGAATACGATTCGTAAGCGGGTCATAGCGATTGAAGACGGCATGATCGTGCGTGATGAAAGCCGTGGAGAATACGGATATCAATACTGACAGATGAAGGCTGCCTCTTACTGAAAGAGGTGGTTTTTCTTTTTTTAGGCCTGCTATATCATCCAAATACCGGTAGATAGATGGCGGAGGATGACTTATAATGGAGAGGACATGCTCTTATGGAAAGATGCATATAGTAGTAGCACATAGAGGCATTGGTCTATGATCACCGAGCTCATCGGTAGCACGATCAGCATAGGGAAATCCATTATAGAAGGGTGAATGCGATGAATTGGAAACCGCGTTACATCGCGCTGTTGATGGCGCTTGCGGTCCTCGTGGGAGCAGCAGGCTCTTACATAGGGATAGAGTACTTCGGCAGTGGGGAACAACAATCGCAGTCCGCACAAGTCGCAGATAAAGGCGCGGAGAACTTTGGCAGCTTATCTGCAGATGAACAGAAAGAATTCTTGAAGGACATGGCTGGCTCGGAGGATTTGAAGAAAATTGAGCAGGCAATGGGTGTCATCAAGAAGAATTACGTAGAAGAGGTAGACGATAAGAAGCTCGTTGAAGGCGCCGTTCAGGGTATGCTTGATACGCTCGAAGATCCATACAGTGTTTACATGGATCAGGAAACGATGGAGCAGTTCAATGAGACGATCGAGTCTTCTTTTGAAGGAATCGGCGCAGAAGTCAGCATGGTCAATGATAAAGTGACCATTGTTGCTCCAATTAAAGGTTCCCCCGCGGAAGAAGCGGGTCTGAAGCCGAACGATCAGATTCTGAAGGTGGACGGTAAAAGTGTCGAAGGCCTTGATTTGTATGATGCGGTTCTTAAGATCCGTGGGGAAAAAGGAACAGAGGTAACGCTCGAGATCGACCGCCCCGGGGTGACGGACCCGCTCAGTATTAAGCTGGTACGTGACGATATTCCGTTGGAGACCGTCTACAGCGATATGAAGACGATCGATGGTAAAAAGGCCGGAGTGATTGAGATTACTTCCTTCTCGGAACAGACGTCTGATGAATTTCATGAAGCCCTGCAGAAGCTGGAAGGGGATGGAATGGAAGGTCTTGTGATCGATGTCCGTGGAAATCCAGGGGGATTGTTCACGGATGTCAAAGATATTCTGAAAGAATTCCTCACGGATGATAAACCGATCGTACAGGTGGAAGATCGGAATGGAGAAATTTCGAAGGAATATTCCAGTAAGAGTAAGAAGAAGGACTATCCGATTACGGTATTGATGGATGAAGGCAGTGCTTCCGCCTCTGAGATATTAGCGGCATCGATGCAGGAAGCAGGAGGCTATGACCTTGTTGGAACGAAGAGTTTCGGTAAAGGTACGGTTCAGCAGGCGATTCCGATGGGGGATGGAAGCACCATCAAACTTACCCTCTTCAAATGGTTGACACCGGACGGTAACTGGATCCACGAAAAAGGGATCAAACCGACGGTGGAAGTAAAACAGCCGGCCTATTTTTATACCAATCCGGTGGAAATCAAAGAACCGTTGAAATACAATGACACGGATGAGAAAGTAGGAAACATCCAGAAGATGCTGAAGGGGCTCGGTCACGATCCCGGCCGTACGGACGGCTATTTCAGTAAAGGAACGGAAGCCGCTGTCAAAGATTTTCAGAAGGAAGCGGACCTTTCCGTAACCGGTGAAGTCGACGAAGAGACCGGTGGAAAACTGGAAGAGGCAATTATTGAGGAAGTTCGTAACGAGGACAATGATAAACAGATGCAGAAAGCCTTGGACGTCTTGTTCCAATAAGGAGGATTCTGTTGAAGTTTGCCGAACTATATCCGTAGTCGATGACTGCGGATTTTTTCGTACATAATACATCAAGAAGATTCAGAAAGGAGAATCACGTTGGACGTTTGGATTTGGGAGCTTTTGCGGGGGATCGGGCGAGCATTCGCCCAGCCCTTTTTGTACATAGCATTTTTTGGAATGGCTTGGTTTGCTGTGAAGCGTATAAAGAAGGAGCGTGCCACCTTCGGCATTCGTATTTTTGATCGATATTCCGATTGGCGCGGGACGGTCGTACTATCGATCGCTGCAGGGCTGCTGTTATCCATTCTTGCTGTCGGAGGAGGAATAGTTATCAGCTTTTCTTTTCTTCTGCTTGTATCGGTCGTTCTTCTTCTGGTTAGTTTGACGGGAAAATCAAATTGGTACTCGCCGGCTTATACGCTTGGAATCAGTTATTTGCTGCTTTTGTTCCTTCCGCTCCTGCCGGAAAGATATCGTTCCAATGGCTGGGTGGAATCTCTGGAACAAACTCCGCTGACAGGGGTAGTCCTTGTGTTGGCGGTGTTATTGTTTGTCGAAGCGTTTCTTTTTTTGAAGACAACACCTTCTCACACTTATCCGGAGCGGGTGATGGGAAGCCGAGGCATGTGGATCGGACAGCACCGTTCGCGGAATATCGCTGTTGTGCCTTTCTTTGCCCTTCTACCTTCGGGAAGTATCGAATCGCTCGCCTCCTGGTGGCCGCTGTTTCCGATTGGACAGGACGGCTTTGGCCTCATTCTTATTCCGTTCGTCATGGGATCGGAATGGACGGCACGGGGACAGGCGCCGGAAGTGGCAGCAAAGGCATTAGGAAGACATACGTTCCTTCTTGCGTTTCTGGTCCTTTGCCTGGCGGGTGCCAGCTTCTACATCCACGCCCTCTCCCTTGCGGCAGTAATAGTAAGTCTTTTAGGGCGGGAAATGATTCATATCCTGCACCGCGTGAGGGAAGACAGACCGGCTTTCTTCTCCTCCAATCCAAAGGGCGTTCGGATTCTGGGTATTCTTCCTGGAAGCCCGGCCAGTCAGATGGGGCTTGTTCCCGGTGAAGTGATTGAGCGTGTGAACAGTATCCCTGTCCGTACAGAGAATCAGTTCTATGAAGCCCTGCAGAATACCGGAGCTTTTACGAAGCTGGAGGTCCGTGACGCGGAGGGGGAAAACCGCTACGTACAGCGTGCTATGTATGAAGGGGAACACTTTGAATTAGGAATTGTTTTTGTAGAGCCGCCAACTCACGAATCCTCGGTAGGTTTCTTTTAAAACAATAGGTCACTGCCACACCGGTTTCCGCTGTGGTGGTGATCTTTTTTCTTGTGATAAAAAGATTCGTTTGAAATAATTGTAAAAAGGAGGAGTGGGGATGAGTGAAGCAAAGGAAACACCGGAAGAAAGAAGAGAACGTATGCGTGCGAAGGACATCAAGCGTAACTCATCGAGTGCATCCGGAGGCGGGGTACTGCCGGATTTGGTCGGAGCACTCGGGGCAAAGTGGACGGCACTGCTTCTCGTGCTGCTGATCGTCGGGTATGTCATTTACCAGGTTTTTAATTGAATAGGGAGCGCAGTATAAGCTGCTTGGAAAAAGCCTTCCCACCGTGTTTAGCAGAAGATGTACGGGTAGTTCTATCTTTATGGAGAAAAAAACCGTTCCATGTTTCCGGAACCTTTTGTGTACGGTTTCATGAAACAGAACTCGTGATCCCTGAACGAATGTACGATAAGCCAATCTCCTCTCGGCTGGTTAATAAAATGACGGATCAGCAGCAGATGATTGCGGCCTGCCTTTTTTCAAGGCATCATGATGGGTTTGTAAGACAGAATCAGCTGGAGAAAATCCTGAGCTTTAAAAACGTGTATCCTTGGGTACTGCCATATGTAATTCGTCTGTCCGGGGAGTATGTGAAGGAAATCCTCCATGTCATATATGACAACAGGCGGAGGCTCGATACAGAGGAATTAAACAGGTTCCTTTTGGATAACCCTGTCTTCCATCAGCTTATCGAGAGCCGAGTGATCAGCTATTGGAATGCTTATTACAGGGAGGAGTACCCGGATCGTTCCAGCTATATCGGTACTAAAATCATACAATTCTATCGGAAGGTGTTCTATGATTGAGAATGGTGATTCTTTTTAATGGAAACCGATAGAGGTTGGCCGCCGAATCTGCCTTTCTTTTTAGGGAGATTGTAACCGGTGGAGTACTATCATTACTTTTTTTATGGAGGTTCTGGTTCATGATTAAAGCCGTTCTTTGTGATTTAGATGGAACGATGCTTGATAGGGATTCTTCCCTTAAACGGTTTGTCACGGCACAGTATGACCGTTTGACGGAGCAATTGTCTCACGTACCAAAACAGGACTATGTGGATCGTTTCATCGAACTGGATAACCATGGATACGTTTGGAAGGATATTGTATATCAGCAGCTCATCGAGGAGTTTTCTATCTCCTCTTTGACATGGGAGTGGCTGCTGGCCGACTACATTAACCATTTTCCGTGCTACTGCATTCCTTTTCCCGGCATGATGGAAACGGTCAGGAAGTGGAAAGCGGAGAAGCTTCTTATCGGGATCATTACTAATGGCAAAAGCGGTTTTCAAAGGGCCAACATCACCGCGCTCGGGTTGGATCCGTATATGGATGTTATTCTTGTATCGGAAGCGGAAGGGATGAAGAAACCTGAACCTGGTATTTTTCAACGAGCTGTGGATGCCTTGTGTGTATCTCCAGAAACTTGTGTATTCCTCGGCGATCACCCCGTGAACGATATAGAAGGAGCAAGGAATGCCGGTATGCAGACAGCGTGGAAAGACGACGGTCGTAGTAAGGGAGTACCGACGGATTACATATGGAAGGACTGGAAAGAACTGCGCCCCATCTTTCATCGTTAGAAGAAGTTCCTTTTCAACGGGAATTTCTTTTTTTTATGTGAAAAAGAAAACTATAAGTCAGGTAGTGTCGTTAAATAGGCAGGAGGCGAGAATGTGGAACAATCAATCGAGAAATACACGATGTTAGAAGACAAGGAACGGGCAATTGCGGAAATTATGCATACGTATGGAGATGATGTGCTTCGGCTTGTTTATACATATGTGAGAAACCAGGCAATAGCGGAGGACCTCACCCAGGAGATTTTCATTAAGTGCTATACAAATCTGCATAAATATAACGGTACCTCAAAACTGAAAACGTGGTTGTGGCGAATTGCAATCAATCAATGCAAAGATTATTTAAAGAGCTGGTACAACAGAAAAGTCATCGCTGTAGGAGAAGAGACGCTTAGGCAGAAAGAGGAGCCTTTGGGCACGGAGGAAAAGGTTGTTCGGGGCTTTATGGATGTAGAACTAATAACGGCTGTCATGCAGCTCCCTCCGAAGTATCGGGAAGTCATTTATCTCTATTATTACGAAGAGATGACTGCCAAGGAAATTGGAAACGTGACAAAGAAGAGTGAAAATACGATCAAAACCCGTCTTAAACGGGCGAAGGAACTGCTTGAAAATCAATTGGGAGGAGATTTGTATGATGGATGAACGATTGAAGAGATTAAAACATTCTCTAGATGAAACAGCATTAGGCAGGCTTCGGTTTAGTGAAGAAAAAATGGAGACCGTTATCAACCATATACGGAAACAGGAGGGAGAAAGGGATATTGATGTGTTACTTGTTGTCTTCCAACTGCTTGTGTATAAGAAAAACGGGCATCATTTGACGCAGCAGCTTAGAGTGAGAGGGATTACAAGGTTTGACGGCGAGGAAGGCAGACTCTATCTTCTGTTGCACAAACTGGAGAACCAGTCCTATCTCTCTTCATCCTGGGAATCGGACGTTAAATATTATCGACTGACACCTAAAGGTCAAAGACTCCTGAAGAAGTACGAAACTACCCCTGGAACGAAAAAGACTCTGTTTCAACCCTTGCTTGAGTCGGTGATTCACGTATGACCAGAGTCGAAAGTGATTTCTTACACCAAGTAAAGGGACATATTAAAAACAAAGAAGCGAGGGAACTGGTAGGAGAAGAGTTGGCTCGCCATTTAGAGACCGAAAGGGAGCGTCTCGTTAAGGAAGGTATCCCACATGATCATGCAGAACAACAGGCGGTGGAACAAATGGGGAACCCGGTTTCCCTTGGTATGGATTTAAATAAGCTTCATCGTCCGAAGACAGATTGGTGGATGGTATTGCTTCTCGGTATCGCCATCACTCTTAGTTTTCTTCCGGTTTTTGTTTACGGAATAGACCAAGGATACTCGACTTGGAACAAAGTGTTGTACACAACGCTAGGCATAGCGATTATGACAGCTTTGTTCTTTCTGGACTATCGTTTGTTGAGGAAGTGGGGTGGGTTAGTGTATGGATTCGGGGTGGCAGGGCTGTTTTCTTTACTGGTCCTTCCGGTATCTTTTGTCAACGGAGCTCCAGTTTTGCAGGCTGGTCCCCTCTCTTTCAAAGCATTCATGTTCCTCCCGTTGCTGCTGGTTGGATTCGCTGCCTTTTTCGTAAAGAAAAGTTCAAATAGATGGATAGGTCTTGCCATGATTGCTCTTCCTTTGTTTCTCTATGTGATGATGCCCGACATCGCATCGCTGTTTCTATTACTGACTGCCTTTATTGCAATGGCATGGAATGCAAACTGGCACAGGAGGATGATTGCGGGGGTATTAATCGGTGGATCAGCAGTTATAGTTGGTGGTGGTGTATGGGTATGGAAACACATGGAAGTATATCAAAAAGAACGATTGCTCGCCTTCCTTCATCCGGAGCAATTTACAGAAGGAAGTGGAGCTGTCTATATGGGAGTCAGATATATGCTCTTGAACGGCGGCTGGTTCGGACACAGGAGTGAGCCGGATGTTTTGACTTCTCCATATGAAGATTTCATGTATGCCAGTCTCGTCTATCACTTTGGCTGGATTACTGCGTTCATAGTCCTGTTCGTTCTCGTCCTTCTTATCATACGTCTTGTCCTCGTTCATCTAAGGGTAAGGGATCCGTTCGGGAAAATGTTGGTGACGGGTGGAGGAGTGTTCTTCACTGTTCAAACCTTCTATCATATATTGATGATCGTGGGTCTTCTTCCTATTACGAGAATCTCTTTGCCGTTTTTCAGCTACGGCTTCTATCCGACGGTTATGAGTGCTTTAGTGTTCGGACTCGTCCTCAGCGTATACCGGAAAAAAGATATAATATACGTCCACTAATTCCTTATTAAACTGAAAATTCGGTCATTTAAAAGGGAGACTGTGGTAAACTAGTGGAAAGGGAAAAAATGGAGGTGGACGTAATGAATGTTCTGGCGGGTATTGGACTGGGATTGCTTACGATCATCTGGCTGTCGATGGAGATCGCTTCCGTTAGTGATGAGGGTGGAGGCTTCCGCTCTTATTTTCGGGCTTTACGAGGGTCGCTGCTCTTCGTCATTCCGCTGTTTTCGCTGGCGGGTTTCATTTATTACGGCTTTTTCAATTAATGGAGGGATAGGTTTGAACTACAGCACGGCTTCTTTGAAAGGAGAAGACCTCGTATCCTGTGTGGAGCTGTTTCGGACTATTTTTCAGTCAGCCCCCTGGCTTGAATCATGGTCCGTGCCGGCTGTAGAGGAACGATTGCGCGATTTAATGAATACACCTAAAAGTTTCGGTCTGGCTTTGTATGCGGAAGGGAAAATGATCGGTTTTACTATTGGAAACAGCAGGCGGACGTCGGGAGGGTGGAACTTCTATATAGCGGAATTCTGTATCGACAATCGTTTGCAGGGCCGGGGTGCCGGTTCTTTTTTAATGCGGTCTTTAGAAGAATTCCTAGAGGAGAAAGGTGTTTCTTCTATTAATCTACTGACAAGCCATGCAGGTGACGCTGCCGATTTTTACATAAAGAACGGCTTTGTGGAAAAAGAAAATCGGATTGTAATGGTGAAACAAACATAAAAAGAACAGCACCGAATTCGGTGCTGTTCTTTTTTTATACTCCTGTCCACTGAAGCCATTGTGCCAGGATGAGAAAGAGGATGCTGACGCCCACCCACATCCCGAACAGTGGCAGGTAGAACTTGACCCACTTCTGCCACTTCACGCCGGCTAGTACCAGAGTTGCCATGAAATATCCGGACGTCGGGTAAAGAATATTTCCGAGCCCGTCCCCTAATTGATAAGCGAGTACGGCTGTTTGTTTTGTGACGCCGATGATTTCGGCAAGAGGAGCCATGATCGGAATGGTCACGAGCGCTTGACCACTTCCTGACGGCACGAGGAAGTTGAACAGTAATTGCACACCGAACATGCCGATGGCGCTGAAAATGGAAGGGAAATGCCCGACCCATTCTCCGAGATAAAAAACAATCGTATCCATAATTTGCGCTTCTTCCATGATGACGGCTACGGCTCTTGCGACACCTACGATGAATGCGCCGAGCAGGACGTTTTTAAAGCCTTCATTAAAGCCATCGCATATATCACTGGTCGACAATCCTGCCACGAGACCGACCACGATACCCATCATAATGAACAGCCCGGCCATTTCCATCATGAACCAACCATGTTTCAGGACACCATAAACAAGAATTCCGAAGAAAAGGAGCGCTGTAACGGCTGCTGCTTTTTGTCTTTTTGTTGCCTTGTAGCGTTTTGTTTGATCGGCGGAAGAATAGAGCTGTCGTTTTTCTTTGTCTTCTTCATAGACAAAACTGGCAGATGGAGTAGTGCGTATATTCTTCGCGTATTTCATGACATAAAGGATACCAATAGTAATGATGATAAGGAATATTCCTAGGCGCAGACCGAGGCCGCTGTATAAAGGGACACCGGCAAGCTGCTGGCCGAGCCCCGTGTTAATCGGGTTTAAGAATCCGGCAGTGAAACCTGCTGTTGTCGCACAGAGGGCTATGGCTACAGCGGTCATGGAGTCGTAACCCAGTGCGATGATGAGAGGAAGGATGACAGGCACATAGACGAGGCTCAGTTCCTGTGTTCCTATTAAACTGCAGACGACTGCAAAGGTGATCATCAGAACCGGGACGACCGCCAGGCTTCTGCCGGCAAATGTCCTCGTCAATCCATCTACTGCGTTTTCGATAATGCCCGTTTTTCTAAGAACCATGAATAAGCCGCCAATAATGAAGGTGAAGAATACCACGGAACCGGCGCTAACCAATCCTTGGGGGAAAGCCAGCATAAAGTCCATTAAACTGGTGGGGTTGGATTCGGCTGCTTGATAAGAGGTGGGATCAATCGTAGTTCTGCCCTCCGGTCCCTCAATCCTGTCGTAGGTTCCTGCGGGAATGAAGTAGGTAGCAATGGCTGCCAGAGCGCTGAATGTAAACAAGATGACGTAGATATGGGGCATTTGAAATTTCCTTGGAGCCCCTTCAGGCAGATTTTTCTGTGCTGGACGGGGTGTTTGAGATGCCAAATTAGGTAAACTGATAAGATCTCCTCCTGTTTCATTACAAGTTATGTAAGATTTGTTGACATTATATCTAACGAATGGATGATGGTCATTAGTTAAACTGACTATAATATTTCTGAATTTTTGGATTTCATCAACAAAGGAGGGCGAAGGAACCATTGAATTTGTTTGTTACATAATGTGACATAACTGTTGAGTGATTGGAAAAACCAGGGTACGATTGCTGAAAGTGTTCGTATAAACCTGATAATTGGTTCGGGTGTTTCTACAGGGAACCGTAAATTCCCGGCTACGCAACGCAGAGGGGGATCTCTGTGGATCAGTTGGGGTGGAGTATCTCCTTGCTCTCTTATTAAATGAAGGGGTGGGTTTGTTGGAGATAACGTTAATTAAAAATGCGGAAATCGTAACGATGAATGCGGACGAAGAGGTTTTGTGCGGCGATATATTAATAGAAGGGGATGTTATTGCGGGAATTGGAAAAGATCTCCATGAATCCCGTGCTCATCGAATGGTGGACGCCGGTGGCAGAACGGTCATCCCCGGTTTTGTGCAAACGCACATCCATTTATGTCAAACGATCTTTCGGGGGCGCGGCGATGATTTGGAGTTGATGGATTGGTTAAAGAACAGGATATGGCCGCTGGAAGCAGCTCATGATGAGGAATCTGTGTATTATTCCGCCATGCTTGGGATTGGTGAATTGATTCAAAGCGGAACGACGACTGTAGTGGATATGGAAACGGTCCATCATACAGATTCGGCATTCCGGGCCTTGTCGGAGAGTGGTATTCGAGCGCTCTCAGGGAAAGTGATGATGGATAAGGGGGATGAGGTGCCGCGTGAGCTTCAGGAAACGACGGAGAGATCCGTCATGGATAGTCTCGACTTGTTGGATAAATGGCATAACTACGACGGGGGAAGAATCCGTTATGCTTTTTCGCCTAGATTTGCTGTCTCTTGCACGGAGGAGTTGTTAAGGGAAGTTGCGCGCCTTTCAAAAGAACGTCAAATATTCGTCCACACCCACGCGTCTGAAAATCGAGGGGAAATTGCCATCGTTGAAGCGGAGACCGGTATGAGAAATGTCGTTTATCTGGATCATCTGGGCCTTGCCAACGAGCGTTTAATACTTGCTCATTGTGTATGGTTGGATGAAGTGGAAAAACGAATCATTAAGGAAAAAGGGGTCCATGTCAGCCATTGTCCAGGGTCGAACTTGAAGCTTGCATCAGGCATTGCTGATACGAAAGGTATGTTGGATCGCGGCATTTCGCTCAGTTTAGGTGCGGACGGAGCACCGTGTAACAATAATCTGGATATGTTTCAGGAGATGAGACTTGCTGCTTTACTGCCGAAACCTTTTCATGGTCCGACAGCTATGGATGCCAGAACCGTATTTCGAATGGCAACGATCGGTGGCGCGAAAGCTGTTGGTATGGAAAAAGAGATCGGCAGTCTCGAAGTGGGAAAGAAAGCAGATTTGTCGATATTGAATTTGGAAGATTTTCATACCTATCCAATGCATGGAGTGGACCCGATTTCCAGAATTGTCTATTCCGCTACCCGGGCGGATGTGGAATCGACTATGGTTGGGGGCAGGTTTTTGATGGAAAATCGAAAAATGAATACGATGGATAAAGCGGTCGTTTTAAAAGAAGCTGACGTATCGATTAAAAGACTCATAAAGCGTACGCCTGTGTTAACGTAATTGTTTAATGTGCTGAAGAGTCGGAGCTTTATTGGTCATCTTGAACAATGACCTGAGTAGTCGTTTGGTCTAAACTGATGGTAATAACACCAAATGTTACAAATAATTACATCTCTGTAATTTTAATTATCGGAATATTATAACAATGAACAAAAGACTAAATTAGGAGGGAAGGCCGGAATGGACGACATCCATGGAATTTTTAGAGATTTAAAGGGGATTCCGTCCCTGGGCAGTGTGATGGCGTCGATTGTTTATGTGGAAGGCTCCGCCTATAAAAAAGAAGGGGCGAGGATGATCATTGACAGAGACGGCTGCCAATACGGCATGCTTAGTGCAGGCTGTCTCGAGCAGGATCTTGCTGCCAGGATGGAGCAGGGGAAAATACCAAAAGATCCTGAAGTGATTATCTATGATATGCGGGGATTTGACATGCTTTCCTGGGGGGAAGGATCGGGGTGCAATGGTGTCATTCATGTTCTTGTCGAATGGGTTACACCCAAAGTTCAGAAGGAGCTTGCTGCTTTAAGGGATGCTCTTGAACGCGGGGAGCAGATAACCATGATCCGGACGCTCCCGGAAAAAGGATCACCGTCGTTTGTGATGTATAAAGGAAGCGAAGGAAATAGATTCGGTGATCACTGGCTTTCTCATTCAGCAGAACAGAAGCTTCTTCATGAGGTAACCTACCGTTCGAATGAAAGAAGTCAGCGGATTCAGGGGACGTCCGTGAAAGAAGATATATTCATCCATACCTTCCAGCCTAAGCAGCGGTTGGTCATACTCGGTGCAGGTAGAGATGCACGTCCGGTGCTGGAACTGGCTGAAAAAGTCGGGTACTATACGATTCTCGCAGACTGGCGTCCGGGTTTGATTGTAGAAGATTCATGCTGTCCCGCAGATGAAAGAATAGCAGCCTCCCCGGCCGATATAATCAAGCATATCCATTGGCAGCCAAATGACTGTGTAATGATTATGACTCACAGTTTTCAAAAAGACCGGGAGTTCCTTCAGGAATTAATAGGGAAGCAATTGAAGTATCTGGGGATCCTGGGTTCAAAACAACGGACGAAACGTCTGTTGGGAAACAAGGAGATTCCACCCTTCATCACCACTCCTATCGGCTTATCAATCAAAGCGGAGGGGCCCGAAGAAATAGCAGTAAGCATCATGGCGGAGCTCATTCCTTTATCCAAAATCGTACATGGTGTTTCGAAGGAGGCTGTCGCCCGTGAAACGCTGGAATAAAGTAGGGATCCTCCTTGCGGCTGGACAGAGCAGGAGAATGGGGGAAAACAAGCTTGCACTACCCTTTGAAGGAAGCACGATTGGAAGCAGAGCTTTGAGCAGAGCCTTAGATTCGGCGCTGGATCATGTGTTTGTTGTCGTAAGGAAGGGGGATACGCTCCATTGGATCGATCCTCTCCTGAAAGACCCGTCTTTCTCTGAGAAGTGGAGTGCTGTCCGATGCACCGAACCTGCTGACGGACAGTCGAAATCCTTGGCCCAAGGTGTTCGGGCAGCTCAAGCTTATGGCGCATCCTTTGTCATTACGCTTCTTGCTGACCAGCCATTCCTGTCTGCGAGTATCATCAATAAACTGATCACCTGCTACAGTGCTGAGAAGGAGCATGGTATTTATTATGTCGCTTCCGTTCATGAGGGAATTGTGCAGCCGCCTGTATTAATGGGCGCTCCCATTTTCGAACACTTACTTTCTTTGGAAGGAGATGCTGGGGCAGGTCGATTACTGAAGCAATTTGCAGAAAGAGGCAGGCGTGTACCATTTCGAAACGGATGGAGCTTCTTCGACGTTGACACGAGAGCGGATTATGCGTGGGTTAGAAGTATGGAGGTGGAAGCGAAATGACGACAACTGACCCCCCTGCCGTTTCCTCTCCGGTTACATTAACAGAAGCATGGCGGTTGAAAACCATGCACGGATCTGATGCTGTTTATACAGCCGGAGGGACGATCCTCCAGTTACAGCGGGAGAAAGGTGAAGATATCCCCTTTCATATCGTAAGTCTGTCAGCAATTCCAAACCTTGATAAAGTCGACTATTTGGTAAGGAATGGAGAACGGGAATTGTCTATTGGAGCGATGACGAAGCTCCAGGAATGTGCCTCTCACCCATTGATTCAGGCGAAGTGGCCAGTTCTTTCGGAAGCAGCTTCAAGAATCGCTTCCCCGGCTGTCCGTAATCAGGCAGTCATCGGAGGCAATGTCGGCTATGGAATCGGCGACCTTGTGCCTGCGCTGCTGGTTTTGGGAGCGAAAGTTGTTTGGTTCCATGGTGGTAAAGAAATGGTTGAACCTCTTCGTTCATTTATTCGGTCACCGAAACCGAAAAATATGATTCTTGTATCCTTTCGACTACCTGATGAAGAGAGAATATGCTTTTACCGGAAAGTAGGGAGGAGAGAGGGGTTTATTCCATCTGTCGTTACTGTAGCGGGAGGCATTGAAATCGATTCCGATCAGAACGTAAAGAAAGTACGTATAGCGGTCGGTGGAGGAGGATACCAGCCGAGACGTCTGGAGAGGACGGAGCTGTTTCTCAGGGATCATGCGATTCGCCGAGACCGATGGGAGGATGTTGCAAAGATAATAGAAGAGGAATACCACCCGGCTCCTACACCTTTCGCATCCGAGGAATATTGCCGGCAGGTCGTAGTGAACATTGTTGCCTTTGAGATGGAGAGGCTTAGGAATGAACTTTGGACTGGAGGAATCTAGAAAATGGAAACATTGTCATCTTATAAGCAGATGATCCGTCCGGATGGAAAGGCGAAAGTTTCAGGAGAACTGCAATATTTAAGTGATCTGTCTTTCCCCTCCATGCTTTATGGGAAGGTGTTGAGAAGTGGTTATCCGCATGCGGAGATTCTCTCCATTGATACAACAGCTGCTGAAAAGATTCCAGGAGTGCAGGCAGTCATTACAGCAGCCGATATTCCGGGTCTTAATGGATTTGGTATTATCACACCGGATCAACCGGTGTTCTGTGAAGATAGAGTCCGATATGTGGGAGATGCCGTTGCGGCGGTGGCGGCTGATTCTATGACCATCGCAGAAAAAGCATTGTCCCGGATCTATGTAGAGTATGCCCCTTTACCTGTAATCGATGATCCTGAAAAAGCCATGGATGAGGCTGCGATCCTTCTCCATCCAACCGGGAACCTTCTTCATGAGGCATCTCATAGAAAAGGGAATGTAGCAGAAGGATTTGGTTATTGTACGACTATTATTGAAGAAACTTATTCCGTTCCCCGCCAGATGCATACGTATATGGAAACAGAGGGGGGAGTGATTGTCCCCGAAGCTGATGGAAAGTTGACGGTCTATGTAGGGACACAGCATGGATACAAAGACCGTTTCCAATTAGCGAGGATTCTTGACATGAAGGAAGAAGATATTCGAATCATATCAAGTCCTATGGGAGGTTCGTTCGGTGGAAAAGATGAATTGAATATTCAGCCGTACGCTGCTCTTCTGGCTTTAAAGACAAAGCGGCCGGTCAAGATTCATCAGACGAGGAGGGAGTCCATTGTTTCCGGTCTCAAGCGGCACCCAATGAAAATCACCATGAGAACCGGGATGGACAGCGCGGGGAGACTCCAAGCGCATCAGGTTAAGATTCTCTCTGACACAGGAGCATACGCCACGCTAGGTCCGGCGATCCTTGACTTTGCTGTAGAACATGCCGTCGGCCCATATATCGTACCGCATGTCGAAACAGAAGGGAAAGCCGTGTTTACAAATAACGGGGTGTCCGGCGAATTTCGTGGATTCGGAGGAAACCAGGTGACTTTTGCGCTTGAAGGGCAGTTGGACCGGCTGGCAGAGGCAGCTGGGATCGATCCGCTTGAACTCAGGAAGATCAATATCCGGGGAGTGGACGATCCGGGCCCCCTCAATCATCGCATTGCCCCGACAAACGGAGCGTCCGCTGTTCTTGAAAAGGTGGTGGAACATGTAAAGAGAAAGGAACTGAATGTCCCCGGGAATGGGAAACTCACTGGTAGTGGTATCTCCATATCCATGCATGGAGGTGGTCTTGGTTATGGGCGTCTTGATCCTGCAGGGGGGAGTCTTACTTTAAAGAAGGACGGCAAAATCGAAGCGGCTTTTGGTTTTGAAGAAGTAGGGCAGGGGATTTTAAACGTAATAGAAACGATCGGGGTAGCGGAGCTGAATATTACTACCGAAGATTTGATAATTATTATCGGGGACACCGATAAAGTACCTTCGACCGGCTCTACGACAGCATCGAGAGGAACGAGCATGGTATGGCATGCATTTCGCCGGATGAAGGAACCGTTCCAGAGGCTTATTACACAGGAAGCGTCAAGATTAACAGGGGACCCGTACGAAGAATTACGGCTCGGGCCGGGTGGCGTGTATAAGCGTTTATCGGAGGAACGACTGCTTGATTTTCAGACAATAGCAAAACACGCTGCAAACGGAAAACCCCTTTGCGTGACAACAGAATTTGATTTTCCAACGACTTCTGATCCAGTAGATGGCGGTCATTTTCTTTATACATTCAGTGCAGCTTATGCACAGGTGGAAGTTGATACGTGTTCAGGGCAGGTGACGGTGACGGACTTGGATCAAATCGTTGCCGCCGGGCCGGTTGTCAGCTTAATTGGCTATCGTGGACAAATCGAGGGCGGCGGCATTATGGGGCTTGGGTACGCCTTGATGGAAGACGCCATTATGGATAAGGGGAGGTATGTGACAGAGAACTTGGATGAGTATTTAATACCTACCATAAAGGATGTTCCCAAGACAATGCTGGTGGAACCAATCCAGGAATTGGAATTTGGGGATGAATACGGTCCGAGAGGTGTAGGGGAAATAGGCACCGTGGCAGCAGCACCTGCCATTGCTTCCGCCGTATTTCATGCAACAGGTCATTGGGTGGACCGCCTTCCTATTTCACCTGCTGCCGTCCTTGGAGCGCTTGCTGACAGGAGGAACAAGCAATGGATATGAGAGAAATGGAAGATGAAACCAGGGGGAGAAAGGACGCTTCTCCGCTCCGTATTACAATTAATGGGGATTATGAGGAGTATTACGTCGACCCCTCTATGCGGCTTGTAGATTTCCTTCGTGATTACCTGGGTATGACAGGAACAAAAATCTCCTGCGAAATCGGCCGTTGCGGTGCTTGTTCAGTACTTGTGGACGAGGTGTTAATGAACGCATGTTTGCTGAATGTGTATCAGGTTGCCGGTAAGTCCATCCAAACCATTGAGGGATTGAAGGGAGAAAAGGCGCTTCACCCAATCCAAGAAAGTTTCCTGAAGGATGGAGGTTTCCAGTGCGGGTACTGCACACCGGGGATGGTGATGGCCGTTCAGGCATTATTGGCAGAATACCCCGAACCGACAGAAGTGCAAATTAGAGAAGGTTTGTCCGGAAACCTCTGCCGCTGCACAGGCTACGTAGGGATTATCCGTGCTGTTAAAAGAGCGGCACGTGAGCTTCGTCAAGTCAAGATATAAAAAGGAAGAGCCGTGGTATCTCAGTGGTATAGAGGGTGTATGAGTGAAAGATTTCTTATGATCCTGTGAAAGATACATCTTTAAGATGGGGGAGTTTAGGAGATGACTGATGCTTTCATAAAAGAAGATATGCGGAAGGAACCGACTGGGTCCGGGATTCTTGACGGCTTAACCTTCGGTGTGAAGGATGTTATTTCTGTGGCAGGTCACACAAACGCAGCAGGTAACCCGGATTGGTTAAATACCCATGCTCCTGCACAGTACAATGCGCCTGTCATAGACCGGCTGCTTGAGGAAGGAGCATTACTTCACGGGATGACTCATACAGATGAGCTGATGTACAGTTTGAACGGAGAAAATGTTCACTATGGTACACCAATCAATCCAAAGTCCCCTGCCTGTATTCCTGGTGGTTCCTCAAGTGGATCGGCGGCAGCGGCATCGGGTGGTGAGGTCCATTTCGCATTAGGGACGGATACGGGCGGATCTGTGCGGATCCCAAGTTCTTACTGCGGAATATATGGATTTCGGCCGACGCATGGAGCAATCGACGTTCAAGGGGTCATCCCCCTGGCTCCCAGTTTTGATACGATAGGCTGGATGGCAGATGATCCTGTGATACTGTCACGTGTCGGGGATATTTTCTTCCGAAGGGGAAAAGGGAGTCCGCGGTTGGAAAAGATAAAAATCGCATCAGATCTATGGGAGCTGCTCGATCCCGACTTACATAAATGCTATGCCGCTCCGCTTCGTCAAGTGAAAGCGATGTTTAAGGAAGAAGAAACACGCCTTCTTTCTGAGGATGGTCTTGGGAAATGGGCGGATACGTTCCGGGTGCTCCAGGCGCAGGAAATATGGCAGGAACACGGGGGGTGGATAACAGACGTTCGTCCAAGGTTTGCTTATGATATATACAGACGCCTTCTTTGGGCCCGTTCTATCTCTGGTCAGGATATGACGGAACGAAAGGCTTACCGGAATAAAATCAAGGCTTGGACGAATGCGTGGATCGGTGATGACGGAGTACTTCTTCTTCCGACTACTCCTGCGGGCCCGCCGAAGAGAGGTACCCCCGCATCGCGTTTGGAGGATATTCGTACCAAAACAATGAAATTGTCATGCATCGCCGGTCTCGCCGGCCTCCCTCAGGTTACTATTCCTCTTCCTTCTACGGTCGAAGGACCGGTTAGCATATCGCTCATAGCGGCAAAGGGACAGGATCTGAAATTATTAGAAACGGCGTGCTTGATTAGTAAAGAACTACGAAAAGGGGATGCTTATGAAACTGACAGCGTTCAAGGAACACCAGAAGAGTTACTGTGGAATCGTGCATGAAGGCAAGGTTGTTTCTCTGCAGACAATCAATTATATAGAAGGAAAGAACTGGAGTATTGATTTGGACGGGCTGTTGAAGGAAGGACAATGGGAAGAGCTTGTGGGTTGGTATCGGAGTTCCGGAAGAAACAAGCTTTCCTCTTTTCCTTATCGGAAATTAGAGAACCTTCAGCCGGATGATATGCTTCTCTGTCCCGGGAAAACTCTTGGTGTAGGTATGAACTATGTAGAGAAAGCGATGGAGCTTACAGGCGAAGCGCCGAAAAAGGAGCCGGTTACGTTTATGAAGCCTCCAACAACGTTGATCGGTCCTGGAGCGGCGGTGCAGCTTCCGAAGGGATCGACTTCTGTAGCAGCGGAAGGAGAGCTTGCTATTATTATAGGAAAAACCTGCAGGGATATAGAGGTGAGGGAGGCTCAGCGCTTTATTGCCGGGTACACGACAGCTCTTGATATGACGGAGAAAGACATTCATAGAGCCGATGATAAGTATCTGCAGTGGTCCAAAAGCTTTGATACCTTTTGTTCCCTTGGGTCCGATCTCGTATCTGGAGATCATTGGTCTTCTCTTGAAGACGTCATAGTGAAGACAACCTTAAATGGAAAAGTTACGCATGAGAATACAGTAGGAAATATGATGTATTCACCAGCTTTCATCGTTTCTTTTTTCTCGAAAATCATGACGTTACAGCCCGGGGATGTCATTTTGACCGGGACGCCGGGTTCAAACATGATTCATCCAGGTGACCGTCCTGGCTGCTTAATCACCGGTTTAAATCCATTGGAAAATCCAGTAGAAAGAAAAGAAACCAGGGTGACCGTCCTTTAGCAGGATGGAGCCCTGGTTTTTTTAATGAGTGCGTTGCTTTTCGTAGTCTTGCTTGAAAACCATCCTCCCTCGTGACAGAGATGCTTCGATCGTGCTCGGGAAAGTGTGTCCCATATATATGCTGTGCTTATGCTTAGCCCGGAAGTTGTCCTCTGTCACGGTGAAGGGTCTTCTGGTGTTCACTAAGGCGAAATCTGCATCGTTACCAATTCGGATATGTCCTTTGTTTTCCAATTGAAACCGCCTTGCAGCATTGCCGGCAGTCAACGAAGCAATTTTTTCAAAAGGAATATTATAAGTGACGGCAAGCTCGACCATAGATAGTAGGGTGAATTGTCCACCACTGATACCGCCCCATGACTCAAACAAGTTGTCCGATGATTTCATATCGGGGGGGCATGGAGAGTGATCGGAAGTAATGAAATCGAATCGCTCTTCCATCACCAGTTCAATCAATTCTTTTTGCTCCTCTTCGGAGCGTAGTGGAGGAGCGCATTTAGCGATGGCTCCTTTTTGTTTTAATGCAATATGGTTGAATAATAAATAGTGGGCACATGTTTCGGCTGTAATGTCCATGCCCTTTGCTTTCGCTGCTTCAATTCTTTCTAAGGATCTCTTGCTGCTTATATGGACGAAATGGAGAGGGCATTTCGCTATCTCCGCATAATAAATAGCTCTTTCCACTGCTTCCAGTTCTGCTTCGACAGGTCTGGAAGCGAGGTATTCCTCCGGTGTACCATTACCTCTTTTTGAAAATTCCTTTGTTAGAAATGCAGTCATTGGTCCACTTTCAGCATGCAAAGCCAGGACTTTTCCTGTTTTTGCGATTTCTTTCATTCCTTGAATCAAGGTATGGTCATCGACTGCTTCAAATTCATCGTTTCCTGTCTCAGAAAGAAAGGCTTTAAAGCCGATCACCCCCTCCTCCGCCATGGACGCGAGGTGGTGTTCATTTCCGGGAACCAAACCACCCCATAATCTGAAATCTATGAGTGATTTTTGAGCTGCTACTCTTTGCTTTTCGATGAGGGCTCCGCGTGTGGTGGTGGACGGTATGCCGTTCAAAGGCATATCGAAGAACATCGTTGCGCCCCCGGCGGCCATCATGCGTGAGCCGGTAGCGAACCCTTCCCATTCTTCCCGTCCCGGTTCATTGAAATGGACATGGGTGTCAATCATCCCCGGGAACAGGTGCAGCCCGGAGGCATCATACACATCGGCGGCCGGTTGGGAAAGCGTATCTTCGATAGAGACGACCTTCCCGTTTTTAATACCGATATCCTTCTGTAGGATACCGCTTTCTAAAACGACGGACGCCTGTTTTATTATTAAGTCCAACGTTCCATTCATATCAGCTGTCCCCTTTCTGTCAGTGCTGCGCTGACTTTCTGAATGTCTGTACGCCGTAGCTGTCCAAAGCAGCCTGCAGTGCTTTTCCAGGCTGGATATCTGTGCCGTGTCGGATGAGAACAGCTTCCAACGCGCTCAATGTGTGAAGGATGTTTTCCTTCCGGCAGCTGTAACCCATCGTCCCTATTCTCCATATTTTTCCTTGGAGAGGACCGAATGAACTTGCGATCTCGATTCCGAATTCATCAAGCAGCATCCTTCGTACCGATTCCCCATCAATCTCAGAAGGTATCGTCACACACGTTACGGTCGGAAGTTTGCAGGCTGGATTGCCGAAGATTTGCAGCCCCATTGCTTCTAATCCTTTGATGAGGGCGGACTCATGGTGCTTGTGGCGTTCAAACCTATATTCCAGCCCTTCTTCCAGAACGATGCGCAAGCCTTCTCTCAGAGCATACAGCATGGTCGTAGCTTCTGTGTGGTGATTCAGCCTTCTAGGCCCCCAATACTCCTGCAGCATACTTAAATCCAGGTAGTTGCTCTTAATAAATGGTTTGGATCTGAGTCCTTCTTTTTCGCGGTCCCCTTCTGTCGAGATGCCGCGTTCGACTTTCTTCCTCGCTCGGATTAGTTCCTCAATTCGTTCGTTATAAGTGAGCGGTGCCATTCCGGAAGGTACGGAAAGGCATTTTTGTGTTCCGCCGACAATTCCGTCGATCTCCCATTCGTCTACTTTAATTTCCACTCCACCTATGGAGGCAACAGCATCGACAATAAAAAGGGCGCCCGCCTGTCGACATGCGTGTCCTATCTTCGTCATAGGCTGCATCCGGCCGGTCGATGTCTCTCCGTGGACAAGGGCAACGATTTTAGGAGAAATTCGTTCTATTTCTTTGATTACCTGCTCCTCCTCGAACACTTCTCCCCAGGGGCATTCCATCGTGTGTACCTCTGCTCCGTACCGCTCGCAGATTTCCGTCAAAAGATAGCCGAACCGTCCGAAAATAGGGACGAGAACGTTGTCGCCCGGCTCGATGATGCTGCACAGCATCGCTTCTATTCCGGATCTCGATGTACCGTCGACGGGAAATGCCCATTTGTTCTTTGTCTGAAACGTTTGCCGGAGCATTTCCATTACTTCGTTCATAATGGCGGTAAAGGCGGGGTCAAATTGTCCGACGATCGGTGTGCTCATGGCTCGAAGCACTCGAGGGTCCACCTCCACAGGTCCTGGTGTCATAATGGTTCGTATTGGAGTGTTTAAGTCACGGTAGGTCATATTCTTTCTCCCTTCTTATACATAAGCAGATTGATAAAGCATACTTGTGAGCAGCTCAATTCCCTTTTCCAGTTCCTCGGGGGGTGTATATTCTTCCGGGCAGTGGCTTCGTCCATTTCGACTCGGGACGAATAGGAGAGAGGTTGGACAGAAAGGAGCGAAAACCTGTGCGTCATGTCCGGCTCCACTGATGATCGTTCTCGCGTTAATGTTCATCCTGTCAGCCGTATGGCAGGCTAATTGAAACAGAGACGGATCCAGTTCTGCCGGCGTTACCTCAAGCCAGGGCTTCATATCGACAGACATGAGATAGGCGGCTTCGCAGTGAAGACAGTAACGGTGGATTTCCTCACAATATTCCTGGAGAATGTCTTTATCCTGGTGGCGGACGTCAAGGGTGAAAAGGGCTTCCCCTGCAATGACGTTGGGAACGTTCGGTACCGGCCGGATCTGCCCGACTGTGGCGACGAGGTCCGGGTGTGTGGATGCAGCCGTTTTCGTAATGAAATGAATGATATCCGCTGAAACGGCGAGGGCATCTTTTCGAAAAGGCATTGGTGTCGTACCTGCGTGATTACTTTCTCCATTAACTTTTATGGTGAAGCGTTTCTGTCCGACGATATGGCGGACGATACCCAGCGCTGATCCGGTTTTTTCAAGGACGATTCCCTGTTCAATATGACACTCAAAGAAACGATGGATATCCTTCCGAACGGGGGAAGTGTACCGGGCAGGATCGAAGCCGCATGCTTTCATCGCTTCATATAAGGAAATACCGTTATGATCCTGGATGTTGGATCCATCCTCCAAACCATATCGTCCTGTAATGTGTCCGGAACCCCAGAAGGTAATGGGAAACCTGCTGCCCTCTTCTTCGCAGAGAGAAACGATTTCAATCGAGCGCTTCGGTCTTCCGAATTCATTCATTAGTCGCTGAACGGCAATCAGACCCGCAATGATTCCGTAGGCGCCATCATATTTGCCTCCGTTCCTTACGGTATCGATATGAGAACCGGTCAGGACGCAGTCCGCTTCCGGCTCACTTCCTTCCAATCTCCCAAAAAGATTGCCGACACTGTCAAAGCGGGAAGTGAGTCCGATAGATTCCATGCGTTCCTTCAAAGCGTTCTGGGCACTCAGCCAAGCCTCCGTATAGAGGAGACGTTCGACACCTCCATCTTTTGTTTTACCGTAGGATGCCAGCCATTCGATCAGTTCCTCGTTTGCAGGAATATTGATTTGATCTCTTCCCGTATTGGTATTCATTCCTATCCATCCTTTGTCTGGTAATGGAGACAGGAAAGGTCCTGTAACCATAATAGTAGTTGTAAGTGTATCAATAGACAGGAAGAACATCATTAGCAATTATGTAGGATTTTGCTCATTTATTTGTGCAACATCAATAAATTATCAGAAATTTGTGATAAAATGTACGCAATAATAGTTAGGGGGATACTCGTTTGAAAGTAAAAAATGTTTTAGATGTTCCGGCGTTGAGCGGCAGCAGAGTGATTGCCGGTGTCACGGGGATCGACCGGGAAGTGCTCCATGTCAATATGATGGATGCACCTGACATCGCGCGCTTTTTGAAACAGGATGAAATGCTTGTCACGACTGCCTATCATGTTCGGAAAAATCCTGCGGAGCTCGTAGACCTCGTTCGACATATGGATAGTCAGGGATGTGCTGCACTCGGAATTAAAACGAAACGTTTTTTACAGGAGATCCCTGGTGAGGTATTGGGGGAAGGAGATAGTCTCGGGTTTCCAATCATTGAAATTCCTGCAGATAATTCTCTTGGGGATATTGTCAATGAAATTTTGAGCAGTATTCTCGACCGGCGTACCAATGAGCTGAAGGAAGCATTGGAGACGCATAAACGCTTTACCGATCATGTGATGAGAGGCAAGGGGATGGAGGGATTGATGAGGAACATTGCAGAAACGATCGACCATCCAGTTGTTCTGCTTGATCCTTATGCGAAGCCGATCGCTTATTCAAATGTCAGTACACGATTGAAAAAAGGGATTGGAGAGCTGTATTTCAAAGATTTTTCTGCTTATTTTCCGGATACTCCGTTCTTCAGTTTTTCCATCGTGTCTGATCGGGAGTGTTACTCTGTGTTTGTCGTTCATACACACGAGAAAAGAGCAGGGTACCTCCTTGTCATGGGGGAACTTCATCCGACCGATCATGGAAAGATGCTTACCATTGAACAGGCTGTCAACGTCATATCTTTTGAACTCGTAAAGGAAAATGCACTGAAGCAGTACTCCAAACGGGTAAAGAATGATTTCTTTTTCCATTTCACAGAGGGTTTATACCATTCCGATGATGAAGTCGTAAGCCGAGCGAAAGAATTCTCGCTGCAGAGGGAAGCGAATTACATATGTGCAGCAGGAAAAGTAGATGGGAGTCTTGCTGAAGGGAGCTATACTCAGAATCAGAGAGCGATCGATGCCATCTATGAATATATGGAAGATGAAGTAATCCGGCTTTCTTCATCCACTCATTTATTCACGAAGGGGGATCTGTGTGTCCTCATCTTTGAAGTGAAGGACACGGTAGAAAATATTAATGCCTATGCCCGGTCCTCCCTGGGGTTGGTTCAAAAGAAAATAGAACAGCGTTTTCAACGTTCTTTGTCTTTTGGAGTCAGCAATATTGCGAGGGGGCTTCTGCAGGTGAAGAATGCCTTCAAGGAAGCTGAGAGAGCTATGAAGACGGGAACGTTAGCCGGGAAGCACGGGTTTATTCAACTCTATCAAACGAAAGATATCGAAGAATTGCTGCGCATTATTCCTCGGGAAGATTTACAGGAGTTCTGCGCTCATTCCCTGAAGCCTTTACTCTCCAGGGGGATGGATAAAGAAGAGACGCTGCTTCAGACTTTGTTTGTTTTTCTTGAAACACATTGTCAAATCTCTGAAACGGCAAAACGGCTGTACGTTCACAGAAATACAGTGGTGTATCGTCTTGAGAAATGTGAAGAGCTGCTGGGGGAACGTGTATCGGATTCAGAGGTCACCATCCGTCTTCGACTTGCACTACGAATCAGACACTTACTAGAGGCGCCTGAATTTAGTTACTATGATTAAAATTGTGTGTGAAACTTGTGGATGCTGCATAATGACTTTTGTCAGAATATTAAGTAAAATTCAGGTAAATAAAGCATGGTGGAGGAGGAAGCGATGGTCCGATTACAAGAATTGAATGATTGGAATGACGAGCAATTTATCCAGGAGCTCGGTGGAGTGTTCGAAAGCTCCCCGTGGGTGGCGAAAAAAGCAGTCAAGTTCCGGCCTTTCACCTCCCTGAAAGACCTTCATGAGAAAATGGTCGGAATCGTGGCTGATTCTCCTCAAACGGAACAGCTGGAGCTTATCCGTTCTCACCCCGACTTGGGTGCAAACATTAAAATGAGCAGTCAATCTGTTTCTGAACAAGAAGAGGCGGGACTGAGAGATTTAACAGAAGAAGAATTCAGGAGTTTCCATCATCTGAATGAAATCTATCAGCAGCGTTTTCAGTTTCCTTTCATTTTTGCGGTGAAGGGAAAACGTAAAACTGAGATTCACGCCGCATTGCGAACGCGGGTTGCTAATGACAGACGAGCGGAATTTCAGAAGGCGCTGGAAGAAGTCTATGCGATCGCTTCCTTTCGTCTTATAGACAAAATAGAAGAATAGAGGAGAGATTCAATGGATAATGACCGCTTAATGTATTATGGGAAAAAAGATGTCTTTGCTTACCGCACCTATATGAAACCGCTCGAAGGAGTAAAGGAAATCCCGGAATCGGACTTCAGTGGCCGTGACAATGTCGTGTACGGCCTCAATGCAAGCGTATCTGTCGGAGGGAAGGAATTTTTATCCTCTTTTACCGAAGGGGATAATTCAAAAGTTGTCGCGACGGATTCTATGAAAAACTTCATTCTAAGGCACCTTGCCACCTACGAAGGAGCAACGACGGAGGGATTCCTTGCTTACGCAGCCAAGGCTTTCCTGGATCGGTATCCCCACTTTGAGCGGGTGGAAATGTCAGGGGAAGAAATCCCTTTTGAGCAGACCTCAGCACGATCCCTTTCTGACGGCAGGAGTAAGAGCGATGTCGTTTTCAAGCATTCCCGGAATGAGCGGGTATCCGCTTCGACGGAATTTATCCGTACAGCAGACGGTGGAACGGTCATAAACAAACAACGCAGCTCTCTGACCGACCTTCAATTGATCAAAGTAAAGGGAAATTCATTTACGGGGTACATTCGTGATGAGTATACGACGCTTCCGGAAGACAGCAACCGACCGTTATTCATTTACCTGAATATTCACTGGGGTTATGAAAATGTTGCAGATGCCTATGGTTGGAAACCTCCATTATACGTTGCCGCCGAACAAATCAGGGATATTGCTTCCAGTGTGTTTCACGAACTCCAGACACCATCGATCCAAAACCTCATCTACAGGATCGGCTGTCGTATTCTCGAACGTTTCCCGCAGCTGAAGGACGTGACCTTTGAATCCCAGAACCGGACGTGGGAGGCCGTAGTAGAGGAAATCGAGGGGTCCGAGGGGAAAGTCTATACGGAGCCCCGTCCGCCTTATGGTTTTCAGGTATTCCACGTAACAAAAGCTGATCTTGGTTCCGAAGAAACTACCGTATCCGAAGCACGGATGCATACGTAAGGAGTTTAACTGATGGCATCACTGACTACGCATGTACTTAATCTTGCTGATGGGAAACCCGCATCCCGAGTGAAAATTGACTGTCTGGAAATTCGAGACGGGGAATACTTTCATTTAAAAACGGATTATACGAATGAAGACGGGCGTCTGGATGCTCCAATTGTGGAAGAGGGCTCGTTGCATGACGGAACGTATGAACTTGTTTTTCATATAGGGGACTATTTTAAAGAGAGGGGCGTAGACGGACAGCCGTTCCTGCAAACGATCCCGGTTCGATTCGGAGTGGAAGCAGGGGAAGATCATTACCATGTACCGCTCCTCGTCTCACCGTTTGGTTATCAGGTTTACAGAGGAAGCTGATCAGGAAATGGCGGAATTCCGTCATTTCCTTTCTGTCTGTTCATAGAAAAAAAGAAAGGGTGGAAAGAATGGCGAAAATCAATCACTTGCATTACCCATATCAATCCCGTCGTGTGAGCACAACGGCCAGGAAAGGGATGGTGGCAACATCTCAACCGCTTGCGGCTCAAATCGGGTTGGATATATTGAAGAAAGGGGGTAACGCTGTCGATGCAGCGATCGCATCTGCTGCTGCCTTGACAGTTGTCGAACCGACATCGAACGGTATCGGCGGTGATGCCTTCGCGTTAGTCTGGATAAATGGAAAACTGCACGGGCTGAACGGGAGCGGTCCCGCCCCTTCAGGCATATCGATTAATAAAATGAAAGCTCTTGGGTATGAAGAGATGCCGCAATATGGCTGGATGCCTGTGACGGTACCTGGTGCTCCCGGGGCGTGGGTGGAACTTTCGAAAAAGTTCGGAAAGCTTCCATTTCGGGAACTTCTTGAGCCGGCAATTGCATATGCAAAAGAAGGGTTTGCAGTCTCTCCCATCGTGAGCAAGCTGTGGAACAGGGCGTATGAACGGTATAAGCATGAGTTGACGAGGGAAGAATTCTCTTCTTGGTTTGATACCTTTGCACCGGGAGGAAAGGTTCCGAAAGCCGGCGATACATGGCAGTCGACAGACCACGCTGCGACACTTGCCGCCATAGCTGAAACGGAGGGGGCTGATTTTTATACCGGCGAACTTGCTGACCGTATAGCGGCATTCTCTGAACAGTGCGGTGGTTTCCTTACGAAAGAGGACCTCTCCGGTTACAAGCCGGAATGGGTGGACCCCGTGTCTGTCCCGTACCGGGGGTATGAGGTATGGGAGATGCCTCCGAACGGACAGGGAATCGTCGCTTTGATGGCCCTTCGTTTGTTGGACGGATTCTCATTTGAAGAGAGAGACAGCGGCAGCACGTTCCATAAGCAGATTGAGGCAATGAAGCTTGCCTTTGCAGACGGTGGTCACTATATTGCTGAGAACCATTCAATGAGAGTTGATGTTGATGAACTCCTGAGTGAAGCATATGCAGATAGTAGAAGAGGAGAAATCGGTGCTAAGGCCGCTTTGCCGGCACCTGGAAATCCATCGACGGGTGGAACGGTTTATTTAGCAGCAGCAGATGAAGAAGGAAACATGGTTTCTTTCATACAGAGCAACTATAACGGATTTGGATCCGGACTTGTCGTTCCAGGAACAGGAATTGCGCTTCAAAATCGCGGTCGTAATTTCTCTTTTGACCCCGATCACCCCAACTGCCTGGAGGGTGGAAAGCGAAGTTACCACACGATCATTCCCGGTTTCCTGACATGTAAGGGGCAGGCAGTGGGGCCGTTCGGTGTCATGGGAGAGTTCATGCAGCCGCAGGGGCATGTCCAGGTCATTATGAATATGATCGATTTCCACCTGAACCCCCAAGCCTCTCTTGATGCACCCCGCTGGCAATGGAAAACCGGCAGGAATGTGCTGGTAGAGAGTGACTTTCCATTAGAGGCATTGGAGGCATTGCGCGCACGGGGCCATGAGATAGAAGTGATGGAAGACAGAACATCGTTCGGACGTGGGCAGATCATCTGGAGAGATTCGGAGACCGGCACGTTATACGGAGGAACAGAATCCCGGACCGACGGTTCTGTCGCGGCCTGGTAAAGGGAAGGGGGAAGGGAAATGAGAATACAGCTTCAAATCTTCCTCGCATTCTTCCGAGTAGGTATCCTCGGCTATGGCGGGGGGCCGTCTTCTATACCGCTCGTACATAAAGAGGTCGTTGAAAAGTATAAATGGATGAATGATGATGAATTTGGTGATCTTCTCGCTCTTGCGAATACGCTGCCTGGACCGATTGCGACTAAAATGGCCGGCTATATCGGTTTTCGGGTAAAAGGAACGCTGGGGATGACCAATGCCATTCTAGCTACCATTCTCCCCACCATTGTTTTGATGATTGTGCTGTTGACTTCGCTTTCTTCTTTTAAAGACAAAGCATGGGTGCAGGGGATGACCCAGGCGGTCATACCGGTTGTCGGTGTGATGCTTGCCGTTCTGACTTGGCAGTTTCTACAGAAAGCAGCAAATGGACTTGGTTATCTAATGACAGGTTTGCTTGCATGTGGCACGCTCCTCCTTTTGCGGCCGCTGGGCGTACACCCGGGAATTATCATTGCCATTCTGTTAGTAGCGGCACTGACCGGTAAAGGGAAGCAAAAATCGAAGGAGGGTGCATCATGATCTATTGGAAGATATTTGTCGCCTTTTTCATACCGGGGATTCTAGGATACGGCGGTGGACCATCTTCCATCCCTTTGGTGGAGAATGAAGTAGTGGATCGTTATGGTTGGTATGAGGTTAGGGAGTTCAGTGAAATATTGGCTATGGGGAATGCATTGCCCGGACCGATTGCGACAAAAATGGCAGGTTACATCGGATATGAACAGGGCGGGGTTCTCGGTGCCGTCATCGGAATTGCAGCCACAGTAGGGCCGTCCATGATTCTAATGATCGCACTGCTTGGAATTTTGTATAAATACAAAGAATCACCACGCGTAAAGCGGATGACTATGCTGGTGAGACCGACGATCGCTGTATTGCTCGGAATAATTACGTATGATTTTTTTGTGAATTCTTATGAAGGGGCGGGGCTTTTCCAAACTATTTTTCTGATAGCAGCGAGCTTTCTGCTTTTGGAACGGTGGAAAGTCCACCCTGCGTTGGTCATTGCAGGTGCACTTGGTTACGGCGCGCTTTTTCTCGGATAAGAAGAGTTCTTTCACAGAGGCATCCTGCATATTATTTTCAAGTGTGTAATGAAAATGATTCTCAAATTCATTGACAGCAATCGATAGAGCCCATAAACTAGAAAGTAGAGAAAACTCGGAATTCCATGATTGAATATAGATGACGGCGTTGGAATGTGTGATAACAAAGGAGAGATCGACTATGGATACCTTGTTTGCAAATAACTTGACATTAGGATATGGCGACTCAATCATTATCGATTCTTTGGATGTGAAAATCCCTAAAGGAAAAGTGACGGTACTCATCGGTGGGAACGGGTGCGGGAAGTCCACTCTGCTCCGGTCAATGGCGCGGTTACTGAAACCGAAATCAGGCGAAGTCATCCTTGATAGTAAGGATATCGCAAAAATGCGGACAAAAGAGGTTGCCAAGAAGATGGCGATTCTTCCGCAAAGTCCAACGACTCCGGAAGGTTTGACTGTGTATCAGCTTGTTAAACAGGGCCGCTATCCATACCAGGGCTTCGGAAAGCGTTGGTCGAAAGACGATGAACATGCAGTGATGACGGCATTAGAAGATACGAATTTAACGGAATTGAAGGATCGTACCGTCGATTCTCTTTCCGGTGGACAACGGCAGCGTGCGTGGATTGCCATGACATTGGCTCAAGACACCGATACGCTTCTGCTTGATGAACCGACTACCTATCTGGATATGACTCACCAGATTGAGATTTTAGATCTGCTGTTCGACTTGAATCAGGATAAAGGCCGGACGGTCGTCATGGTGCTCCATGATATCAACCTTGCCTGTCGTTATGCCGACCATATCATCGCTGTCAAAGATAAAACGGTGTATTCTCAAGGGAAGCCGGAAGAAGTCGTTTCCTGTGAAATGATGCAGCACGTATTTGAGATGACGTGTGATGTCAGAGAAGATCCGTTGTTCGGCACACCGATGTGTATCCCGCACGGAAAGGGCCGCTGTCTTATCAAACAAGCCCAGGCGGAAGCGCGCAAACAACAAGCAGCAGTTACGGTCTGATGGAAACCGGGGAGGAATGGACCTTCCCGGTTTTTTTTGTTTTATGATCGTCCATTCTTTTAATGGTCAACCTCGAAGAAGTAGGTGAATTTAGGTTGTTCACAAAAAGTTCATGAGAAACGTATAGGATTTCCTTTCTCTATTAATTCTAATTCGTGATATGATTTATTTTGGAACTTCATGTTTTTATAATTAACATCTAAATAGAGAAAGGGTAAGACGATGAAGAAATTTTCAATTTTAACTACCATCGTCACGTTTCTCGCACTAATTCTCGGGAACCTTGTCGTCGCAACCGATTCCGGGGATGCGTGCGGAAGTACGTGGCCTGTATGTAATGGACAAATTATTCCTGATATTACGGATTATCATGTCATCATCGAGTATTCCCACCGTTTAATGGTTCCACTTCTTGTTGTATTGACTGGAATCAATGCAATCGGTGCTATCATCAAATACCGTAAGCATAAGCCTGTATTCGTATTGGCTATCCTGAGTATCATTCTGCTGCTTTTCCAATCCATGGTTGGTGGTTTGAACGTGCTCTTGGGAACACCTCCCGGCTTCACGACATTTGATGTAACGTTCAGCCAAATGCTGTTGGTCATTCTTGTACTGCTCAGCTACAGTTTGAACAACAAACCAGTCGAGTTGGATCGAGATCGCTGGTCGTCTGTATCTCAAAGCTACCGTGCTTTCCTGATCGGCTATAGTGTATACGTTCTTCAAGTCATTTTGGGTGCTTTCTTTAAACATAGTCGTGCCAGCAATGTTCTCTTGGATATACCTGCAATGGAGTACTTAATTAAGAGTGAATCCATTGCCAACATGATTTATTCGCTCCATTGGGTCGCTACGTTCGTCATTATCGTAGCTGCCATTTGGTTTGTCATTTATGCTTCCAGGTTCCGCTATCATATCTTGTTGTCCTGGTTGTACCTGTTATCAATCGTTATGAACGCTGCTGTAGGGTTTGTAATCGTCATTACGGGCAATGTCGTATTGGCATCGTCCCTCCACATGTTGATATCAACGGTTACGATGGCTATCGGAGCAAGCATCCTTGGCGGGTACTGGTTTAAAATGCGTAAAAAAGCCGCAGTATAAACAAAAGCAGCTGTCTCTTGTGAGACAGCTGCTTTTTTATTTCATGCAAAGAGTTGTTTGATTTCCTCTTCACTTAAAGAGGTAAGCATCGATTCACCAGGCTGGATAATTTGATCAACAAGATCCCTTTTCTTCTGCTGCAGTTGATAGATCCTCTCTTCAATCGTACCTTCTGCTATCATTCGAATGACCTGAACGACTTTTTCCTGGCCGATTCGGTGTGCACGACCGGCGGCTTGTTCCTCGATTGCCGGGTTCCACCACAGGTCATACAAAATGACCGTGTCGGCTCCGGTCAAATTCAGACCGGTCCCTCCGGCTTTTAAGGAGATGAAGAAAGCATCTTTCTCTCCGGCGTTGAACCGATCGACCATTTCCATACGTTTTTCTGTTTTTGTCCGACCGTCCAAATAAAAGGCATCCAGACCGGATTTCTGAAGTTCTTCGTGCATGAGGGAAAGCATACTGGAAAACTGAGAGAAAATAAGGAGACGGTTGCCGTTTTCTTTCCGCTCTAAAGCAAGTTCCTTCAGCTGCTCCAATTTACCTGATTTCCCTTCATAGTTCTCCAGGAATAATGCCGGGTGGCAGCAAATTTGGCGGAGGCGTGTTAATCCAGCCAGGATCTCAAGTTTCCCTCGCTGTATTCCTTTTGTCGCAATGGTCTCCTGGATATCGTTTTGGATTCGTTCCAGGTAGGCGAGGTAAACCTCTTTCTGCTCCCTGGTCAGCTCTGAGTACTGGACAGAATCGATCTTATCCGGTAGTTCATCAAGAACCTCCGTCTTCATCCGTCGTAATATAAACGGCCGCGTCATCATGGAGATCTTCTCTGGTTTTAATTGCGTGAATTTCTTTTTGCTCGGGAAGAACCCCGGCATAATTGCACGGAATAAAGACCACAACTCTTGAAGAGAATTTTCAATTGGTGTTCCACTTAAGGCGAAGCGGTGTCTGCTTTTTACGGATCGTACCGCGACGGCAGTTTTGGTCGCTTCGTTCTTGATCGCCTGTGATTCATCAAGAACCATGGTGTGGAATGACTGGTCGCTGTAGGAGGCAACATCCTGTCTCAATAATGGATACGAGGTAATCCAAACATCTTTAGAAGCAGCTGCTTCCAGAGCTTCCTGACGTGAAGACGGGTCCCCGGTCAACACCTGGAGAGAAAGGGAAGGTGCAAATTTCTCTAATTCCTTCTTCCAGTTAAAGACGAGAGAAGCCGGAGCAACAATCAGCGCCGGTTCATTCATCAGCCCTTCTTCTTTTTCATGAAGCAGGTAAGTGATCGTCTGCAGCGTTTTTCCAAGTCCCATATCATCCGCAAGGACACCGCCGAGACCATAGTGGCTGAGCATCTTCATCCAACGAAAACCGGTGAGCTGATAGGAGCGCAGCTCTGCATTCAGTCCAGATGGAGGTGCGATATCAAACGACTGTGGTGATTTAAGCTGGTTCACAAGTTCATGGAACAGCCGGTTTCGTTCCGCATCCGTCGGTTGAAGGGCATCTTCCACCTGAAGGCTCCGCGCCGTGGAAACGTGGAGTTGATTGTCATCTAAATCCTGTGCGGTAAGATCCAGTTCGTTCATAAGTTTCTGGAAGCGTTCAAAGGAGTCCGAGGTCAAAGACATTAGAGCTCCATCCGAGAGTCGATAATACTTTTTCTTTTCAATTACGGCCTTGAGCGCTTCGTGTATGTCATCAGAGCTGATTCCCTCAATGGTAAAGCGGATATCAAGCCAGTTCCCTTCGTTTTCAAGCTCGACGGAACTTTGGAGTTCGTGTGCTTCTTCGCTGATTAAAGAGCGTACGGAGGAAGATAAGTAGACATCACTCCACTCTTTAAGCTTCGGAAGATAATAGCGCAGAAAAACATCTAAAGGGTATTCATCTTCAATATAGACCATTTCTCCATCAAATTTAAATTCGGCAGACTCAATGATCTGCATGATATGCTCTTCCGTTTGACTGTCTCTTTGTATAATTGCCTGAGAGACGTTATTCTGTTGAAAAGGATCGATGGTAATGTCACCATAATGGAACTTTACATCAATGGTTAATGTCCATTGGGAGAAGTCCAAATAAACTTCTGCCCGCAATGGCTCCTGAATAATTCTTTCCTTAGCGGAAGAGTCCAGATTAACGTCAGCTATCCGCTCTAACTCTGGCAGGACGTAGGAAACAATTCCTTCCATATCGTGATAGCTTACTGTGTGACTTCCGCTCGAGTTGTATGGGAGCGTGGTATATAAGGTCCTCAAAATATCTTCTTTCTCCGGGTCAATTGGATAGAAGGAAGACTGACGGTACAGCATATGGTAATCTGCCAGGTAATCATATTCCTTCAACTTGTTCATATGCATATGAAAGTGACCGCGTTCTTCCGTTACGTAAAAGGACAAATCCGGAAAATCTTGTTCGAAGCGGACAGCCCCCATCGGATCGCCACGGTCAATCATCGCAGCATTTTGTTCCTGCAGCAATGGAAGGAGATCCTTGGTCATGGCAGGTGGAATGCGTAAAACTTTCTTATCGTTCATACTCCAATGCTGCTCATAAAACTGCTCCTGTTCATATGCCCGCTGAAGAATATGGAAAATTCGCTTATCCAGCTCTGTAAACAGGTGTTCGGATGGGTCAAAGGTGAACTTTTTCGTAATCCTGTAAGGCTGCTGCTTCCGAATGTGGTCAAGAAGCTCCCGAATATTCTTGATGACGTAGGGATAGCCTTCGCCGATTTTTATCTCCATTCCAAGACTCTTCGCGCCAAGCATGGATTGAAGGTGCAGAAAATAGTTGACTTGCAGCGGCCGCTTGCTTTCTGTTTCCGACTGGTTTTCCTGACGCTGCCGGAAAGCCTCAAACAAACTTACAGCGAACATACGGTCTTGACTGGCCGGAGGGAATTGGACGTTCTTCCCTTTCTCCGCCAGACGCGGAGCGAGCTCCTCCAATGTTTTCTCACGTATGGCGATTAAAACGGCGGCGATATGTTTACACGTATAGTGCTCTGCATATGCCGGGCATTCGCACGTCGCCTCGACATCTTCATCGTCAAAAAAGAAAACGCGGACTTCATAATCATGGGTCCCCGCTACGACCGCCCGCCAGGAACGGATGGCGCTATTATGTGACAGTCCATACACTTTGCCTGATTCGAAGTAGCGTTTACCCCGCTCATAGTAAGTGGGACCGGTAATCTTTTGTATATCTTTCGGTTGTAGTAAATAACTTTGCATATATGGCATCCTTACTGAACGTTATTTGCTTCTATTATAACAGGTTTGCAGAGGGGGAGAGAAGTGGAAGGAATCATGGCCCATCACGTCAAGCATTGATTTTAGCGGGCGGTTATGCTAACTTTCAAAGTATAATCAAAAGTGTTGAAGCGCTCTGAAATCGAGGCGCGCTTTTTTTATGGAAAAGGAA
Organism: Halobacillus sp. BAB-2008; assembly: GCF_000328325.1. Taxonomy (NCBI): domain Bacteria; kingdom Bacillati; phylum Bacillota; class Bacilli; order Caryophanales; family Bacillaceae; genus Halobacillus; species Halobacillus sp. BAB-2008. The sequence goes on from NZ_ANPF01000028.1 coordinate 66,669, forward strand.
TGCTGTACGGATCATGTGTCCACGACACGGTCGTTGTAACGTATATCCTGCCTTAAATCAAAACATATAAAAATTTATAACATGGAGGATATCACGATGAATCCTATTCAAGAAGAAATGAAAAAGCGTCGTACGTTTGCTATTATCTCCCACCCGGACGCCGGAAAAACGACGATGACGGAAAAAATGCTGCTGTTTGGTAATCTGATTCGTTCAGCAGGAACGGTAAAAGGAAAGAAATCCGGTAAATTCGCTACATCCGACTGGATGGAAATCGAGAAGCAGCGGGGAATCTCAGTAACATCGAGTGTTATGAACTTCCCATATAAAGGCTACCAGGTCAATATACTGGATACGCCTGGCCACGAAGACTTCAGTGAAGACACGTATCGCACGCTGACAGCTGTCGACAGTGTTGTCATGGTTATTGACGGGACGAAAGGAATCGAGGCACAGACGCTCAAGTTGTTCAAAGTCTGTAAAATGCGCGGCATCCCAATTTTTACGTTCATTAACAAGATGGACCGGGAAGGACGCGAGCCGTTCGATTTAATGCAGGAAATTGAAGAAACTTTAAATATTGAAACATACCCGATGACCTGGCCTGCCGGTATGGGGAAACGATTCCTCGGGGTTTTTGACAGAGAACAGGAACAGTTCGTTCATTTCACAGGAAATGAGGAAGAAGATTATATTCCTTATAACCAGCTCGATCAGTATCCGGAATTAACAGAAAATGCAACATTCCAGGAAGCTCAGGAAGAGATGGAACTTGTGGCAGAAGCCGGGGAAGCATTTGATATGGAGAAGGTGCTGCGCGGTGATCAAACGCCGGTATTCTTCGGTAGTGCACTCGCGCCATTCGGAGTCGAAACATTCTTTAATTCATTTATTGAAATGGCACCCGAACCTGCACCACGTAAGTCAACGGAAGGTGTCGTTTCACCAGAAGACGAGGAGTTTTCAGGTTTTATTTTCAAAATCCAGGCTAACATGAATCCGCAGCACCGCGATCGGATCGCTTTTGTTCGAGTTTGTTCCGGTAAATTTGAACGGGGAATGAACGTCACGCTCTCGCGAACCGGAAAAACCTTTAAACTTGCCCAGTCACAACAGTTCGTAGCCTCTTCCCGTGGAACCGTTGAGGAAGGATATGCAGGAGATATTATCGGAATCTATGATCCAAACGTCTATCGGATCGGCGATACGATTGTTACAGGTAAATCCAAGTTTGAATATGATGAACTTCCTCAATTCCCGCCGGAGATCTTCAAGAAGGTTACAGCTAAAAACGTTATGAAATCGAAGCAGTTCCGCAAGGGTTTGGAACAGCTGGTTCAGGAAGGAGCAATTCAGCTGTTTAAACGCTACAGCTTCGAAGATTTTATCATCGGTGCTGTCGGAGAACTTCAATACGAAGTATTCGAATATCGGATGAAGAATGAGTATAATGTGGATATTGAGTTGATACCGCTTGGAGAGCGTATTCCACGCTGGCTTAAAGAGGATCAGGTGGACGTTTCGCTGTTCGATGAACGGAACATGCTTGCTGAAGATCGGGAAGGGAATCCGGTTGTTCTGTTCAAAAACGATTTTTCCCTGCGTTGGTTCATTGATAAGAATCCGGATATTGAGTTGATCGATTTGTTTGAAGTAAATGAATATAATCAAACCTTTGATGCGTAAGCCCTGAATTGATATAGAAATAAAGAAAGCACCTGTGGATACAGGTGCTTTCTTTATTTTTCCGAGTCGTAAAGGATATAGGTGAACGTTGGTTGGATGGAAAAGGAGTATGTCGGAGAGAGGGGGTAAATATGGGAAAATAGGGAAAACCAATTGCAAGTGCGAATGTTTGTTCGTTTAAGGTTAGAATGGTAAACTGTTGTGGTAAACTAGGAAGGAATAGTGAGGAACGGAGGTTTTCGTCGTGGAGGGACAATTCGAATTAGTATCTAAATACACCCCGCAGGGAGATCAGCCGCGAGCAATCAAAGCATTGGTCGAAGGGATTAACAATGGGGAAAAACATCAGACGTTACTCGGTGCAACGGGTACCGGTAAGACGTTCACCATGTCAAACGTCATTGAACAGGTCAACAAGCCGACACTGATCATAGCCCATAACAAAACGTTGGCAGGGCAGCTCTACAGTGAATTCAAGGAGTTCTTTCCAAATAACGCTGTGGAATATTTTGTCAGTTACTATGATTATTATCAGCCGGAAGCTTATGTCCCTTCGTCGGATACGTTTATCGAGAAGGACGCGAGCATCAATGATGAGATCGACAAGCTGCGCCACTCCGCTACGTCTGCTTTGTTTGAGCGGAACGATGTCATCATTGTTGCCAGTGTTTCTTGTATTTATGGTTTAGGTTCTCCCGACGAATATCGAAGTCAGGTGCTTTCCATTCGTACGGGAATGGAGAAGGATCGGGATCAGCTGCTCCGGAACCTTGTAGACATTCAATATGCGCGGAACGATATTGACTTTCAGCGTGGTACATTCCGCGTGCGCGGGGATTCGGTGGAAATTATTCCTGCTTCACGGGAAGAACATGCGATGAGGATTGAATTTTTCGGAGACGAAATTGACCGGATCAGAGAAGTGGATGTGTTGACCGGCGAAGTGATCGGCGATCGGGAGCATGTAGCGATTTTCCCGGCCTCCCACTTCGTCACCCGGGAAGAAAAGTTGAAAAAAGCCATTGAAAATATAGAACAGGAAATGAAAGACCGTGTAAAAGAGCTTCGGGACAACGACAAGCTTCTCGAAGCGCAGCGTCTGGAGCAGCGGACAAACTACGATTTGGAAATGATGAGGGAAATGGGTTTCTGTTCAGGAATCGAAAACTATTCCCGTCATTTGACGTTCCGGGAGCCGGGAGCGACGCCTTATACGCTTCTCGACTATTTCCCGGATGATTTCCTGATTATGATTGATGAATCCCATGTGACACTTCCACAGGTGAGAGGGATGTATAACGGGGACAGGGCTAGGAAACAAGTGCTCGTCGATCATGGATTCCGTCTCCCTTCCGCTATGGACAACAGGCCGCTTATGTTTCATGAATTCGAGGAACACATCAACCAGATTGCTTACGTTTCGGCGACGCCTGGTCCATACGAAATCGAACATACACCGAAGATGATCGAGCAGATTATCCGGCCGACCGGACTTCTTGATCCGGAAATTGAAGTGCGTCCGATTCATGGTCAGATCGATGATCTGGTGGGAGAGATCAACAAGCGGAAAGATCGAAATGAGAGGATACTGGTTACAACACTTACGAAGAAAATGTCTGAGGATTTAACGGACTACCTCAAAGAGTTGGGAATGAAGGTTGCTTACCTCCATTCAGAAATCAAGACGCTCGAACGGATTGAAATCATCCGGGATCTTCGTGTCGGTAAATACGATGTGTTGATCGGAATCAACTTGTTGAGAGAGGGTCTGGACATTCCGGAAGTATCTCTCGTTACTATTCTCGATGCAGATAAAGAAGGTTTCCTCCGTTCCGACCGTTCCCTGATTCAGACGATCGGACGTGCAGCACGAAATGAAAACGGAAGAGTTATCATGTATGCCGACAAAGTGACGGCTTCCATGCAGTTTGCTATAGATGAAACATACCGTCGTCGGGAGAAGCAGATTGCCTATAACGAAGAGCACGGTGTAACTCCGACAACGATCAAGAAAGAAGTGCGTGACGTTATTAAGGCTACTGCCGTCGCAGAAGAAGAGGAACAGTACGATACGGGTAAGAAGCCGTCGGAAATGACGAAGCGCGAACGTCAGGAGCTTATCGACAATATGGAAACGGAAATGAAGCAGGCAGCTCGGGAACTCGATTTCGAGCGTGCGGCTGAACTGCGTGATGTTTTGTTGGAACTAAAAGCGGAGGGATGATTTGAGTATGGCTAGTAAACATATAAGTATCAAGGGAGCCAGAGCCCACAATTTGAAGAATGTCGATATCGACATTCCAAAGAATAAGCTGGTGGTCATGACTGGTTTATCCGGTTCAGGGAAGTCTTCGTTGGCATTCGATACCATTTATGCCGAGGGACAGCGCCGATATGTGGAGTCCTTGAGTGCTTATGCCCGTCAGTTCCTTGGGCAGATGGATAAACCGGACGTCGATGCAATTGAAGGGTTATCCCCGGCAATTTCCATCGACCAGAAAACGACAAGTCGGAACCCTCGTTCTACTGTAGGGACCGTGACCGAAATTTACGATTATTTACGTCTGCTCTTCGCCAGGATTGGACGTCCGACCTGTCCGAAACACGGAATAGAAATCAGTTCTCAAACCGTCCAGCAGATGGTGGATCGTGTGATGGAGTATCCGGAAAGAACGAAGCTTCAGATTCTCGCACCTGTCGTCTCCGGGCGAAAAGGGGAACACGTGAAGGTGTTTGAACAGCTCCAAAAAGAAGGATATATCCGTCTTCGTGTCGACGGAGAAATGCGCGAAATTTCCGAGGAAATAAAACTGGATAAGAACAAGAAACATTCAATAGAAGTCGTCATTGACCGAATTGTTGTTAAAGATGGTGTGGAAGGCCGCCTTTCTGATTCCATCGAAACGGCTCTTAATCTAGGAAATGGACATACGATTGTGGATGTAATCGGCGAGGAGGAGCTGATGTTCAGTGAACACCATGCATGCCCGATATGCGGATTTTCCATCAGCGAGCTGGAGCCGCGTATGTTTTCCTTTAACAGCCCGTTTGGAGCATGCAGCCGCTGCGACGGTTTAGGTACTCAGCTTGAAGTAGATATCGATCTTGTGATTCCAGACAGGAGCCGGTCCTTGAACGAACATGCAATCGCCGCCTGGGAACCTCAAAGCTCACAATACTATCCGCAGCTGCTTAAGAGTGTTTCAGATCACTACGGTATTGATATGGATCAGCCTTTCGAAGAATTACCGGAGGAGCATAAAGAACGGATCCTTTACGGTAGTGGAGAGGAGAAGGTTTATTTCCGCTATGAGAACGATTTTGGAAAAGTAAGGGAAAATGAAATCTTCTTTGAAGGCGTTATTCCAAACATTTCCCGGCGCTATAGAGAAACCAGTTCCGACTATATTCGTGAGCAGATGGAAAAGTACATGGCACAGAAACCGTGTCCGAAGTGTAAAGGAAACAGATTGAATGAAGAAGCTCTCGCCGTTCTCATCAACGGCAAACACATCGGGGTGACAACAGACTTCTCTGTTACGGAAGCGAAGAATTTCTTCGATTCATTAGAACTGACAGAGAAGGAGGAAACGATCGCGCGCATGATCCTGAAGGAGATTGTAGAGCGATTGAGCTTTCTTGCGAATGTCGGCCTTGATTATTTAACACTTTCCCGGTCTGCCGGTACCCTTTCCGGGGGTGAAGCGCAGCGGATCAGGCTTGCGACCCAGATCGGTTCTGCACTTACGGGAGTATTATATGTACTGGACGAGCCTTCCATCGGTCTCCACCAGCGTGATAACGACAGACTGATTGAAACGCTCAAGCGGATGCGCGATTTGGATAATACGCTGATCGTGGTAGAACATGATGAAGATACGATGTTGGCTGCCGACTATTTAATCGACATTGGACCTGGTGCAGGAGCACATGGCGGAAATATTGTTTCCCAGGGGACGCCGAAGCAGGTAATGAAGAGTCGGAAGTCTTTAACCGGGCAGTACTTGTCCGGTAAAAAATTCATTCCGCTTCCAGCAGAGCGCCGGAAACCGGATGGCCGCTTTTTGAAAATCAAAGGAGCGGAAGAGAACAACCTTAAGAAAGTGAACGCCGATGTGCCGCTTGGACTCCTGACCGCTGTCACCGGGGTATCAGGTTCAGGGAAGAGTACATTGATCAATGAAATCCTCTACAAAACACTTTCGATGCGGCTTCATAACGGAAAACAAAAACCAGGGAAGCATAAAACTGTAGAAGGTATCGATCAGCTCGACAAAGTGATTGATATCGATCAGTCGCCTATCGGCCGGACACCTCGCTCCAACCCGGCTACGTACACAGGTGTATTCGATGATATCCGGGATGTTTTTGCACAGACGAACGAAGCTAAAATCCGCGGATACAAAAAAGGACGATTCAGCTTCAACGTCAAAGGTGGAAGGTGTGAAGCGTGTCGCGGGGATGGAATTATTAAAATCGAAATGCACTTTCTGCCGGATGTTTACGTTCCGTGCGAGGTATGTGACGGGAAACGCTATAACCGGGAAACGCTCGAAGTGAAATATAAAGGGAAGAGCATTGCAGATGTACTGGGGATGACGATTGAAGAAGCGCTGGATTTCTTTGCCAACATCCCGAAAATCAAACGGAAGCTGCAGACGGTGGCGGATGTCGGGCTTGATTACATTAAGCTTGGGCAGCCTGCGACGACCCTTTCCGGTGGGGAAGCCCAGCGTGTGAAACTTGCCAGCGAGCTTCATCGCCGTTCAAACGGAAAGTCCTTCTATATTCTGGACGAACCGACGACAGGATTACACGTGGACGACATATCCCGACTCCTTCAAGTGCTGCAGCGACTTGTGGAAAACGGAGATTCCGTTCTGATTATTGAACATAATCTGGATGTCATTAAAGCGGCAGATCACATCATTGATCTTGGACCGGAAGGCGGACAGAATGGCGGACAGATCATCGCTACCGGTACACCGGAAGAAGTGGCAGAACACAGGGAGTCCTATACGGGACGGTATTTAAAACCGGTTCTGGAAAGAGACCGCAAGCGAATGGAACAGCGTATGAGTGAGCGGGAAGAAGTCGCCTCCAAGTAGATGTTTTGACGCCTGCCGGAGAATTCAGTATCGTTAAACAAGAATCGTTTGACGGGAGGAATACTAGTGAAAGCAATACAGCAAGAAGCAGTTCAGAACAAAATAGATCAATTTGCCAACAAAGATGTCTACGTTCACTTGGAAACGACGAATGGGGCTTATGCCAGCCACTTTGATCAAAACGCCTATAATGTAGGGGCATTTATTCGCAATGCAAAAGTGAAATATAAGCATGGAAAAATTGTCAGCACAGGCGGAGGTTTCCGCGTCGGATTGAAGCTGGATCTTGGATGGGTGTACGCAGAAGGAGTGTCGGATTTCGAAATTGATGAACATGACCGTCTCCTTTTGGCTGGACACGACCGGGAAGGTCGCCTTATGGTAGCTCTGGAAATCAGTGAGACTCCTTTTTCTCATGAGGTCGATCCGGATGAGTAAAGAGAAAGTGCTCGTCATCTTCCCTCATCCGGATGATGAATCCTTTGGGGCTTCGGGAACCATATCGAAGTTCAGGGAAGAAGGCGCAGAAGTCACTTATCTATGTGGTACATTAGGAGAGATGGGGCGTAATATGGGTAAGCCCGTATTTGCAAACAGAGAGACGCTCTCCTCGTTCCGTAAGGAGGAGCTCCAAAAAGCGGTTGAGGAGCTGGATATCGGCCTGGAATTTCTCGGTTACCGTGACAAGACGCTGGAGTTTGAACCATTGGATCAAATGGCTCTCTATCTGAAAGAGAGAATCGAGGCGTACGGAGCTTCCATCATTATCACACACTATCCTGGCTATGCTGTACACCCGGATCACGACGCTCTCGGTGCCGGCGTGGTGGAGGCTGTGCGTTTAATGGATGATTCGAAGCGGCCGGAGCTGTGGCTGCATGCCATTTCCAACGATCATCAGGAAGATTTGGGAGAACCGGAAATCGTATTGGATATCCGCCCTCATTGGGATAAGAAAATGGCAGCCATACGCGCTCACCTGTCTCAGGTGGATGGTATGATGAGTTTAATGGAACAGAACCCGGAACAATTAGAACGTATGAAAACAGAGCGTTTCTACCGCTGTAGTATTTAGGCAGATTACACCTTGAGAAGACACGATGTCTTTTCAAGGTGTTTTTTGAATCACTGGCTGTTGGCAAATCGTACGAAGAAGTAAGGAGTGAGGAAAATGACAGAAGAGCGAATGAAGATCCTCAAAATGATTGAAGAGGGGAAAATAACGGCTGATGAAGGAGCGAAGCTGCTTGAAGCTGTAGAAAGAAAGCCGGAGGAAGACAAAGAGAAACCCGCCTCCAAAAGGTATGGGTTACGAAACTTTTTCGATGATGCGGTTGAGAAAGTGAAAAAATCAGATTTTGACATGGTTTTCGGGGAATATCAATCTTTTTCCGAGGAGGCAGTGCTGGAGGCAGGGGAAATGAATGATATCGATGTATGGATTGCAAATGGTTCCCTTGTACTTCGATCGTGGGATCAGGATTATGTCAAAGCCGTATTTGATGGGAGGGTGTATGGGGCGGAGAGTGAACAGCAGGCGAAGGACAGGTTCCAAGAGGACGTGAACCTGACTTTGAAAGCAGGTTTGCTCCGACTTTCCAGCCCGGTCAAAAAAACAAAGGTGAAGGTGGAGCTTTATGTTCCTCCTGTCCACCTTTCCTTTATTAAAGCGAAGCTGTCCAACGGTGATCTGGAAATAGAGGAGCTGAAAGCAGATCAGCTGCAGTTGAAAACATCAAATGGTCCTGTGAAATTAAAGGAGTTGATTGGTCGCAGCTGCAAGGTTGAAACAGGTAATGGAAGTATTACGGCAGCATCCGTTAATTTTGAGGAGTGGGAAGCAGATACCATCAATGGGACCGTCTCCCTTGTTGGTGATCTTGGCAAGAGTGATATTTCAACCGTAAGCGGACAAATTAAAGTGGATCATTTGAGCAATAAAGCTCATACGGGCTTCTATAAGACAACTGCTGGAAGCATTCGTGTTTCCATACCCAATGAAAGAAAAATAGTAGGATTATTGAAAAGCAATATAGGGAACGTATATTGCGAGTTGGAAAACTACAAGATTCTAAAAGACAAGAAAGATGTAATGAACAAACGTCTGGAATTCGAAGCTTACGAACAATATGACCAGACATATCATATAGAGGCTGAGACAATGACCGGGCCTGTGACCGTCACCCCGCCGTCCATCCTCTGATCTTGTCTAAAAAAATAGGTAGGTGGATAGTGTGAAGAATTGGTTCCTGCATATCTTGGTGAATGCCATAGCGATCATAGCTGTCGGTGCCCTGTTTGATTCTGTACAAATTGAAGGGGTGGGCGGGGCATTACTCGCTGCGCTGATCTTATCGATCCTGAACGCAATTGTACGTCCAATATTGGTTATCTTGACGCTGCCGATTACGCTCGTATCTCTTGGACTCTTCCTGTTCGTCATTAACGCCATTACACTTTGGCTTACAGATGCGCTGCTTGGCAGTACCTTTGATATTGATGGATTCGGAATGGCAATCATTTCTGCCATCATCATTTCCATTATCAACCTGGTATTGAACAGTCTGATCAAAGATATGAAAAAATAATGTTCTATGGAAGCACGGGCGAAACAGCCTGTGCTTTTTTTATGGATTACTCTGTAGTCAGGACTAAATATTCAAGAATTAAAAAAACATGCTACAATAGGGGACAGTGGTTCACGAATAAGGAGGTTGTTAGAGAGATGAGCAAGGTCCGAACAGAAGATTTATTAGAGCAGTTTAAATTAGAATTGATAGCCGGAGAAGACGGCATTCATCGTGAAATACATATGAGTGATATTTCCAGACCTGGTGTGGAAATGACCGGGTATTTCAAGTTCTATCCAAAAGATCGTCTCCAACTATTGGGCAAGACGGAACTATCCTACTTCAATGAGTTGACACATGAACAGAGAAAAGAGCGTGCCGAAAAACTGTGTACGGATTTGACGCCGGGTATTGTCATTACCAGAGGAATGGATGTACCTGAAGAACTTCGTGAGGCAGCGATTGATGCCGGCGTTCCATTAATGAGGTCGCCGTACAAGACGACACGTGTGATCAGCCGTTTGACAAATTTTCTTGAATCTAAATTCGCACCATTCACCGCAATTCATGGTGTACTCGTAGATATATATGGTATAGGCGTTCTGATTACCGGTCAAAGCGGCGTCGGTAAAAGTGAAACAGCGCTCGAACTTGTCAAGAGAGGGCACAGGCTCGTTGCGGACGATAGTGTAGAG
>NZ_ANPF01000029.1:0-59765 GCF_000328325.1 Halobacillus sp. BAB-2008
CGCCCGGCCGGGCGGCTTTTTATCTACTCTTCTTTTTTATCTGGTTCCGTCGGATCGCTTGCTTGATCCCCATCCGCTTTCAGCGTAATCTTCCCACATGCAACCCGCTCTCCGGAATTACCGGAAGGCTGGGACATTCCATCATCCGCTTCACTCGTAATGACCAAGGAGGTGCCCTCTTTTCTTAAAAGGGACATTTGGTCGTCTTTCAAGGTAGCTTCCGGAAGCACCAATTCTGTATCCATCATTCCGCTGGCATCCGCTTCGACGTTAGGAAGATCGCCGGCATGCGGCCCCTTCTCATTCATTAACCCGTGATCCTTGGATAGTGGATTAAAGTGATTACCTGCTGTTTGAAAGTCCGGCGGCTCACATTTAGGAAACTCGTGAATATGTAAACCGTGCGGACCAGGTTCAAGTCCTTCTACCTTCAAAGTCACTTGAACACCCTCCGGCGTTTCCTTTAATGTGGCCGTACCAATTTTGTCGCTCTCTGCATTATAGATCGAGGTATCAAGCGGCGACCTCTCTTCTCCTGTGCACCCGGCCATTAATATTAGCAATAAAGCTGTTCCTATCCATTTGTTTACCATCTACATCCGCCCTTCCAACATAGTTATGGATAGTATCTCCCTATACACACAAAATATGAGGAAGGAACGGGATCATAAAAAAAAGCCGCTCAGGATTTCCCTTCCCGCGGCTTTTGATCTTCACGATTCATGGTATCGGGTGTTTGTTCTAGCTTGTCCCACTTCTTCTCTTCTTTCTGAGAGGCCCTGATAATCCAAATCATAGCGAGCGATGCCAACACGATGAAAAGCAACAGCATGAATACCGCCGGGATGTATTCCGACTTGTCCTCTGGAAAGTACAAAAATTCCATCATAGCAAAACCACTTCCTTCCATTTCATTATAACAAAGACACAAACTCTGTTCTTACCTGCCCGTCATTTTTTCCAACGAATAGGACCTTTGCTATAATGGTGTAAAAGATATATGGAGGTCTAATAATGACGGAGATAAAACAGGGAAGCACCGTTAAAGCCCATTATAAATCAGGAATCTACATAGGCGAAGTCGTAGAGGACCGAAATCGATTTTTCCTGGTGAAAGTGTTGGCCGTGGCAAAGCACCCCATGCAGGGAGACCTGCACAATCCAGGGAAGACCGAGGACGTCTTCTTTCACCAAAGGAAGGCCTTGAGCTATACGGAAAAAGCAAACGTTCAGAAAGAAGCCGTCCATCTGTACGAAGGGGATATCCCGGAGTACAAGCAGTCATTAAAAGACTCCGTTGAAGCATTAAAGGAAAAGTTAATGCGCAGGGAAACGACGTTTAACCAAAGCGCAAAAGATAGACTCGAAGATCTTGAGCGCCAGTATTTCGAATGAGGGAAAACCACCCTTCAAAGCCAATGAAAGCGCATTTGTTTTCTCTTATGCGGTGTGGTAATTTAAAGTAGTCTTAATTTATGAGGAGGTCATACCTATGACAACACACATCGGAGCCAATCCTGACGATATCGCTGAAAAGATCCTGCTGCCCGGGGATCCACTGCGAGCTAAATATATTGCAGAAAATTTCCTGGAAGATGCAACGTGCTACAATGAAGTTCGCGGGATGTACGGATACACTGGTACATACAAAGGCGAACGCATTTCTGTACAAGGTACAGGCATGGGTGTCCCTTCTATATCCATCTATGTCAATGAGCTGATGGAAAGCTACGGCGTACAGAAGTTGATTCGAGTAGGTTCCTGCGGCGCACTGCAAAGCGACGTAAAGGTAAGAGATGTCATCCTTGCTTCGACATCAACGACCGATTCCCAAATGAACCGGATGGTATTCGGCGGCATCGATTATGCGCCGACTGCTGACTTCGAACTTTTGAAAAACGCCTATGATGCCGGGACGGAAAAAGGTCTGAAACTTCGTGTAGGGAACGTCTTTACAAGTGACAGCTTCTATAGGGAAAACGCAATGGAAACGTTCGAGCTGCTCGCTAAGTACAATGTACTTGCCGTCGAGATGGAAACAACCGCGTTATATACACTGGCAGCCAAATATGACCGTCAGGCCCTGTCTGTTCTTACAGTCAGCGATCATATTCTGACAGGAGAAGAAACAACTGCTGAAGAGCGCCAGACAACGTTCAACGAAATGATTGAAGTAGCATTGGAAGCTGCTATTAAAGAATAAATGCAAACGCACCCGTTCCGGGTGCGTTTTTTATAGAACGGACCGGACATCATTTCGTCGTATTTCATGGAGATCCTCTCCTGTTCGAATAAACAGCATACTACCCGTCACTGCCTCCAATTTTCCTGTGTACCATTCTGTAATAGTAACAATACTGCATATGGTACCTACTTTTTGATGCGTGGGGACCCGAATAAAAAGGAAGTAAGATTATTGGATTTCTCCTTCATCAGCCTGCCTCCTGTCGACTGTTATCTTTTATCTTATCTTCCTGGAAGAGCATCGGGCAGGGCTGATGCCCAGATATCCATCTTTAAAATACAGAACACGGCATGTAGGACGGAGACCGTGCTCCTATGGTATAATGCTTAATAATTCATTGGTACACATTCCCATCACATACCGCAGGAAGAAAGGATGTCACCATGCTGTTAGATCTATTGCATAACTTCCCCTTATGGGCGGCCATCGCCTCCATCGTATTCGCACAAATCGTCAAAATACCCATCCAATTCATCGCATCCAGAAAGCTGAACGCAAGCCTTGCTTTCAGCACCGGCGGTATGCCCTCGAGCCACTCAGCTGCTGTTACCGCACTTGCGACCGGTGTCGGAATCGAACAGGGATTCGGCTCCTCGATTTTTGCGGTCGCCTGCGTTTTTGCCATCATCGTTATGTTTGACAGCACTGGTGTAAGACGCCAGACCGGTGAACAGGCGATTATGTTAAACATCCTCTTAAAAGACTTTAATCGTTTCGTAAGTGAAGCGAAGAGCTGGCAGGCGAAGGAAGAATACCAGAAAAAAGAAGAATTGAAGGAACTGCTGGGTCATCAGCCGATCGAAGTATTCTTTGGCGGTTTGACCGGCGTGCTGCTCACCTTTTTGTTCCACACACTCCTTTATTAATGACTGTAAAGATAGAAAAACTAAAAAGAACCCTTCTCCAACGTGTGGAGCAAGGGTTCTTTTTCATCGTATCATTTGGGAACGGAATACCTGCATGGACTCCTGTTCATTCATCTTGTTCAAGTCTTCTTCTGACAATTCTCCATTACCTTCTTTAATGACATAGACGTGAAGTGTTTGTTTCCCCCACTGTTTGTACACGTCCTCAACCGAGGGATAATAAAGATCCAATCGGTCCCCTTTAATGGCACCGCCTGTATCTGCGACCACTCCATAGCCATAGCCCGGAATGAAGAGAATCGTACCAAGCGGAAACAGCTCAAGGTCTGCTGCGATGGTGGAATACAAGTCCCTCTTCACCGTCACTCCTGAATACGTAACTCCGTAGGCCGGATGACTTTCGTCCTTTCCCGTCGACTCTACTCCTGCCGTATAACCCGTAGCCGTCACCTCATATCGGTCGTACTGAGCAAGATCCAGAGAAGCTTCCAATTTCTCGAGTGCCTCCGCATTGGCAGCGCTCGCTACGTGTTTCGGGCGCAGCATGGAACCGGACACTTCTTCTGCCGGCTCTTCCCCGTCCATTTTTATTTTCAGCCAATCATCCACATCTTTGATCGATAGATTCGTTATATTTGTGACCGTACTGTACCATGCAAATAGAAACAAAACGGAAAAAAATATATAGGTCGTCCACTTTTTCATGAAATCACCTCTAGGTGTCATCATGTCCAAGCTGGTAATAATTATACAAAAAACAGCTGCCTCCAATGGGGGCAGCTGTCCGTTCAAAACATCTGATATCCGCTTCGTCGCAGAAGACGAATGACGACTCCGGCAAGGATGGTACCTGCAAAGCCGCTGGTAAGAATAACAATATCGACAACCTTAAGGTTCATCAAGTGCTCCCATACCGCAGGAAATGCCGTACCGGCATCTGTGAAATACTGCGTCCACGGATGATCATCCACAATTAAAAGGACAATAGCCGGATACACGACTGCCATGAGCCAGGATGAACGCAGGATCATGTTGAGTAGAAAGGAAATACCGAAAAACAATACGAAAAATAACAGAATGGATACGACAAACTGAACTATATTCACCGCTTCTTCCCCCTAAATCTTACAAGCCGATCAGTATGTACCATTTTATAACGCTTACATCAAATCCGCAAGCTCACCAGTCGAAGCATATAAAAAAGCGGAGAATCGTTCTCCACTTTTTATACCTAACTATAAATTGAACCCGGCCAAGGCTTTCTTCTTAAAAATGGAAAAAGTTTAATTTCCCTTTCTTTAAGACGAGCCCGATGCCGCCAAGCTTTAAGAGGTAGCGGTTATCAATGACCTTCTTCATCGCCGTTGCCGACCAACCGTACAGCTTCTTGTCGTCAAAAACAACTCCAATGGCATCTGAATCGCCGAGCGAAGCAACCGTTCCTTTCAGATCCGGGACGAAAGGCTCCAGGTGCCGCTCCCCCTTGATAAGACGTTCCAAATTACCAGCCGTGTGCTCCGCTTCCTGAATAGCAATTTGAGCTGTTGGAGGATAGGGACGCTCTGCTTCTTCGTTCATGACCAAAGCACAGTCCCCTACAATGAAGACATCATCATATCCTTCCGGCCGAAGATCCTCCCGCACAGGAATCCGCCCTCGATTGGCTTCAAAACCAGACTCTTCGACGATTGAATTCCCGCGGACACCTGCTGCCCATACAACTGTATTTGTCCCAATCTCTTCACGCTGGTCATCCTTCTCAAATACCAGCTTGTTCTCTGTCACTTCTTTGATCATAGCACTCAGTTTGAATTCTACTCCACGCGCTTCCAGTGAATTCATGGCGTACTCAACGAGCTGGGGATCAAATCCCGGGAGTGCAGTAGGTGCAGCTTCCACACAGATGATCCGAACTTGATCGCGAGGAATATCATATTCCCTGCACAGGTCGGGAACACGGTTTGCCAACTCTCCGACAAACTCGATCCCTGTAAACCCGGCACCACCGACGACGATATTTAAACGCTCCGGCTTTTTATCAGGCTCTGTATTATATTTGGCGAAATTATATTCGATATGCTGACGGATGAGACGGGCACTATTTATACTACCGATAGTGAAGGCATGCTCTTTCAATCCTTGAATTCCGAAAGTAGCTGCTTCAAAACCGAGCGAAATGACGAGGTAGTCGTATGTTACTTCCCCATCCTCCAGAAGTACACGCTTTTCAGATGGTTTGATTTCGAGGACTGTGTCTTGAATCAACTTAATTTTGCTTGTATCGATGACGTCTTTGATAGGGATACGAGTCCGGTCATGATGCAGCGTACCTGCAGCATTTTCGTGAAGCCAGGTGGTCTGGTAGTGATAGCTGTGCTTATTAACCAACGTTACGTTCGCATCATTGACTCCTATGTTCTTCTGCAGCTTGACGGCCGTCATCATGCCGCCATAGCCGGCACCCAGAATAACGATATTCGGTTTTTTCATCTTTCATCACTCCATTCCATTCATATTCTGGATAAATCGTCACATTTTTGTCATTATTCCTTCTTCTCATTTATGATAAAACTGATTATAACTGCTTTCAACAAAAGGAAGCACATTAGAGAACATAGGGGTAACTTCAATTGGAACGGCTTACATGCCTTCAGTATTCCCACTTGAAATTTTTTTATGATAGAATATGTATTAGTGTAATTTTGAACAGGAGGGTAATTATGAGTGATAAGATATACGATATAACCGTCATCGGCGGCGGCCCGGTCGGGTTGTTTACCGCTTTTTACGGCGGTATGCGCGATGCAAGTGTAAAGATAATTGAAAGCCTTCCCCATCTGGGCGGACAGCTGACTGCACTGTATCCGGAAAAGTACATTTACGATGTTGCAGGATTCCCTAAAGTTCGGGCACAGGAACTCGTGGACAACTTGGAAGAGCAGGCGATGGCTTTTGACCCTACGATTGCGCTCAGCCAGGAAGTTCTTTCCGTGGAACGCATGGAAGATGGTTCGATCAAGCTTACCACCGATAAAGAAGTCCATTATACGAAGACAATCATTGTCACAGCCGGAAACGGCGCTTTCCAGCCAAGGAAGTTGAAGATTGACGATACAGATAAATTCGAAGGAACAAACCTTCATTACCACGTAAGTAACATGGACCGGTTCCGGGATAAGAATGTTATGATTGCCGGCGGCGGCGACTCTGCTGTCGACTGGTCACTTATGCTGGAGCCGATCGCCAAGCAGGTTACGCTAGTTCACCGCCGTGATAAGTTCCGGGCACACGAACACAGCGTGGCACAGCTGCATGAATCCAATGTAAGAGTTTTGACACCTTACAACCCGGAGAAATTGATCGGTTCTGATCGGATTGAACAAGTGGAACTTCATGAAGTTAAGGGAGACCGTGTAGAAACGATCGACGTGGATGACGTCATCGTCAACTACGGCTTCATCTCTTCTCTCGGGCCTATTAAGGACTGGGAACTGGAAATAGAAAAAAACAGCATTGTCGTCAATTCCAAAATGGAAACGAACATCGAAGGCATCTATGCTGCTGGAGATATCTGCACCTATCCCGGCAAAGTTAAATTGATTGCCTCCGGATTCGGCGAAGGACCAACGGCGGTTAACAATGCAAAAGCATATATAGATCCAGATGCACGCGTGCAGCCGAAGCACTCCACAAGCATGTTCGGATAAACAAAAAGACGCCCGATAATCGGGCGTCTTTTTTCCAATTTAAAAAAACCTCCCCACAAGGGGAGGTTTGTCGTCTATTTAACAGCTGGGATCCGGCACACCTGCATTTGTCGCCGTTTTGAAAGAAGATCCACACCCGCACGAAACAATCGCGTTCGGATTGTCGATCGTGAATCCTCCACCCATCATGTTCTGTTTGAAGTCAATCGTCGTACCTTCAATGATCGGTACATCCTGGCGGTTGATGACGACAGGAATCCCTGCCGATTCATCGATCACATCAAGTTCTTCATTGATGTCATCTTCAAACCCCATGGCATAAGACAATCCACTACAGCCTCCACCCTTTACTCCGAAGCGAAGACGGACATCTCCTTCTTCTTCCTTCATCATTTCCTTGATCTGGTGACCAGCGGCTTCCGTAATGTTCAGAATCATCCCAAGCCTCTCCTTTCTCTTCTTACAGTCAGTATACTAAACTGCCGATCGCTTTATCAAATGGCGCGACCCGATCGCCATAAGAAAAGGCATCCCTTAAATTTGGACACCTTCCCTTTATCTGCTCTATAGGATTTCGTCCAATTGTTCATACACTTTATCCACGAGTTCTTCCGGCGTATCTGCGATTACCCTTTCCCCCTCCACCAGTGCATACAAGGTTTGAGAACATAAGCCGCAATTTCTTAAACAACCATATTCAAGAACATCCAGATCTGGATCTTTCTCAAGCTCAGCCATCGCCTGCTGGGAACCATTAGCTAAATTATTGATACAAAACTCTACAGTCGGATTCATCCGCATCACCTCTTTATATGGATGAAACCCTATATGTGCTTTAGTTTACCATAAAACAGGGATTTCGTGTCAGGTAGAGGAAGGCTCTGCAATCCCATGACTTTCCAAGGCCTTATAAATCGGCTTCAACCGGGGACTTCCCTCTCCAACGATTTCTTCTTCCACGAGGACGAGCGGATAAAAAAGTTCATCCGACTGCAGCTGTTCCAGCAGTGTGTCATCCGCATCCGGCTGGTCATCCCTGTTGATATCGAAATAAGAATAGCTGATTGCTGCTTTCTCTCCATACTTCCGTGCAATCGCTGCCTGGATCCACTCATACGTTTCCTTAGAACCGGGTGCATTCACACAACTCGCACATCTGACATCCGATCCGTACACCGTTACTTTTACCCCCATTGTATCCCACCCCTTGAAATTAATCCTTTTATTTTATTTTACAAAAGAATTGAAAAAAGATAAAATGATAATAGTTCTCATTATAAAAATGGACTTAACGACGCAACCATAGATTTTTTGCTGCTTTCGTTTTATACTATTACTTAGAAAGGGGAAGATGAAGATGCATGAACAAGTACAGGAAGTACTCAATAAACTTCGCCCATTTTTACTTCGTGACGGTGGGGACGTAGAGCTTGTAGATGTGGAAGACGGCATCGTACGCCTTCGCCTGATGGGCGCCTGCGGGAACTGCCCGAGCTCAACCATCACGTTGAAAGCTGGTATCGAGCGTGCGCTTGCACAAGAAATCCCTGGCATTTACGAAGTAGAACAAGTTTTCTGATCAAACCATTAGAAAACCGCACACCTTTATGAGGGTGTGCGGTTTTTTTATTGGACAGGGCTGATCAGTGTTTCTCCCCGGAAATGGCGGCAGATATTGTCTAAACACAGCCTCATCATTGCATAGCGCGTTTCTTTAGACGCTGAGCCGATGTGTGGAAGGCAGACAATCTGCGGCAGCTGAAGGAGGGGGTGATCTTTTGAAATCGGCTCGTTTTCAAACACATCCAGTCCTGCAGCCGCAATTTCTCCTTCTTTAATTGCATGTTCCAGTGCTTTTTCATCAACGACTGCTCCACGTGAAGCATTAATGAAAATCGCATCATCCTTCATCATGGCAAAAGCTTGTTTATCAAATAATCGATGGGTTTCTTCTGTCAAAGGGGTCAGACAAACAACGAAGTCGGAACGACGCAGAAGGTCATCAAAATCCACATAAACTGCACCGAGTTCTTCTTCCGCTTTCCTGTTTCTCGAACGATTGTGGTACAAAATATCCATCTCAAAACCAGTGGCACGCTTCGCTACCGTTTCACCGATTCTCCCCATCCCGACAATTCCTATTGTCTTATGGTGAATATCGTGGCCTGCCAGCAGCAATGGGGACCAGTGCTGCCACTTCCCTTCTTTTATGTACGTATCTGCTTCGACGATCCTCCGTGCCGTAGCTGTCAGCAGGGAGAATGTCAAATCTGCGGTCGTATCAGACAGGACATCCGGAGTATTCGTTACCGCTACGCCGTGCTCCTGTGTACTTTTCAAGTCGATGTTATCATAACCGACGGCCAAGTTAGCGACAATCTTGAGACTCTCCGCCTCCTTCAAAAGTGCTTCATCAATGGACTCCGACAACATCGTCACGAGACCGTCCGATTGACGGGCCTTTTCTATTAAAAGCTCCCTGTCCACCGCTTTCTCCGCTTCCGGCCACATCTCGATATCCAGTTCATTTCGATACGGCTCCACAACTGCTTCCGGTAAAGCCCTTGTAATATAAACTTTTGGTTTCCCCATTAGTCCCACTCCTTCCCTGTTAATTATCAGTGTATCACAAAGGATTGGAAGGACTCTGCATCTCTGACTGAATTCTCTGATATAATAAGGATATAACCATCCGTTTGTGCCATATTCATGACGGGTATCGAAACAGGCAATGATATGAGGAGTAGGAGGGTTTCTTTATGACAAATAACAAGAAAATATCCAATCTCGAGAAAACAGCACGGGAATGGCTCAACGATCGCGGAGTATCCATTGATGATATCGCTGAGCTCGTCCACTACCTTCAGTCGAAATATCACGAAAAACTGACGATGGATGAATGCCGATACAACGTCAACAAAGTGTTGACGAAGCGCGAGGTTCAAAACGCGATTATTACCGGGATACAATTGGATATGTTAGCAGAAAAGAAAATGCTGGAAGAACCGCTGCAATCTACTATTGAAGTGGATGAGAGCCTGTACGGCATTGATGAAATCATCGCTTTCTCCATTGTAAACGTATACGGTTCCATAGGTTTTACGAACTACGGGTATATCGATAAACAAAAGCCTGGTATTCTTCAGAAGTTAAATGATAAATCGACTGGTGAGTGCCATACTTTCTTAGACGATATTGTCGGGGCTATAGCAGCCGCTGCTTCAAGCAGGCTCGCTCACAGCATCGCAGGCGATCCAGAAGACTAACTAATTTTCTTAAAAACTGTGCCGAGCGCACAGTTTTTTTATTATTCTGAAACTTATTAACTATTATATTCGTACATATGTTATAGTGAATTCCGTATTATGGAAAATAAAGAAAGGAGAAAGGACCAGATGAAACAGAAAATAGTATGGATTGTGCCGGCACTTCTTGTGCTGTTAGGAATCGGTTTGCTCTTTGTTCGTAATTTTGAGGATGTGACCGAACCACCGGACTCGGATTGGAGCCGACCACTGGAATTAGGGGAAACGGTGACTTCCGACTCTCCGGCTGTGTCGTCGGCGACGAATGGTGCGAAGATAGCATACTTGACGGAAGAAGGCGTGAAACAAACAGGTTATGACCAAGAGTACTCCAGCACAGAGGAAACAAACATTGATATTCCTGTTGATAAGTTCACTTCCATTGCTACACCAGGAAATCAACTCGTTTATTCCGACTATCATCAGTTATTTACCGAAAAAAAGGAAAAGATATCCGATCTGGATACCTTTCTCCCTTTACAGAACGAAGTTATATTTACAAAAGGGACAGATGTGTATGTGTATGAAGAGGATGGCAGCCTTACTTCTATATTGACACTGCCTGATGAGAAAGCGGAAGTACTTACATATGAGAACCACGATGGCACTTACCTGGCCACCCGAATAACGGAATCGTCAGGAAATCACCTGACATTCTACCACCTTAAGGATGGTACACTGGAAAAAGTGCGGGAAGCGGACATTCCCTTGCAGAGCGGGGAAGAATTGAAAGAGATGCATTTTGCAGCTGCGGAGAACGACATACGACTGATTCAGTCTACATTACAGAAACAGTCGATGACGGGTAAGAAGAAGCAGCTGCATTATTATGCTGCCTTCCCGGCAGAAGAAGAGGCGTCGGCACCGAAAATGAGCCGTGTTACTTTTTCAGATCCCGTAACAGGAAAATCATTACAGGAATTATCAGATATAGAACTTACGGTACGCGGAGACAAATCTCTTCTTTTATTCAAAGCTCTCGGCAAAACTGACACGATGTTTAACAAGGAGACCCAATTTAATATTTATCAGGCGCAGGTGAAAGAAAAGGGTGTGAACAGAGTAACGCGTATCAGTAATACTCCCAGCCTTCTCTCACTCCTCAATGGATCGATTCTCATTCCATCATCTGGTTGGATAAAAAGGGAGATCATTATGAGGTCCTTCTTGCTTCCGACGAGAAAGCAGTTATAAGTAAAACCGATGGAATTTCCAGCGGGAATTTGCTTCAGGCAGGAGGGAAAACCGCCGGCATGCTTTCATTTGGAATGCTTATTGTTCCTATTTCTTTAGTTTGGATCATCTGGCCTTTAGTCTTTCTAACCATTTTAATGTTTACGAAAACGAAAGCCATGGATGAAGACAGAGCATGGGTGTTTTATACAGGCGCTGTCATCTACCTCGCCGCCGTCTTCTTATTCAAGGGCCCCGTCTTTTCGGAACAATTGTTGGCGCGCACCCCGGATTATTTGAATTTCTCCGGAAGTACTTTTTTATACCTTTTGGCATTCGCCTTAATCGCTTATGTGTTGGTGCGTGCATTCCACCGTGTCAAAGACTGGTCCCCATTTATACAACTCTCTTATTTCATCGGTGTGCATGTTGCTTTTATAACCGTATTCTTTGGCCCCTACCTCCTATAAAGAAAGAGCGCTTGGATTAGTTAATCCAGGCGCTCTTTCCTGTCCATTCAACCTTTCATCCATTCATACAAGTCCCGGCACTTATAGGTCGGTGCAGGATCCGTTTGTTTCAACTCATCAAAAGAACTGACTCCTGTCTCCACCATCAATGTGTCGATCCCTGCACGAATACCTGCAAGAATATCGGTGTTATAATTGTCCCCCACCATGAGGACTTCGTCTTTCCCATATCCAATCCGCTTTAGAGCCCGATCCATGATCAATGATTCCGGTTTTCCTACAAAAACCGGGTCCACCCCTGTACTAACCGCGACAACAGATGTAAGTGCGCCGTTTCCCGGAAGCATCCCTCGTTCGGTCGGAATAGCGATATCCCCGTTGGTACTGATCAATTTCGCTCCATTTCGAACTTCCAAGCATGCCCTTGCCAGCTTTTCATATGTAATCTCCCGGTCAATGCCGATAACTACATAATCCGAGCGGCTTTCCACTCTGGTCAATCCTTCCCGATCAAGGGCATCCAGCAGCCCGTCTTCTCCGATCACAAAAACACGGGCTTGGTGATTCTCGCTTTTGATGTATTCCGCTGTGGCAATACTGCTCGTGTACACTTGATCAGGGTTTGCCGGTATTCCTAAATCCGTCAATTTAGCGGCGACCTGTTCCACCCTTTTAGAAGAATTGTTGGTCAGAAAGAGGAAGGGGCGTTCTTTGTCAACCAACGCTTGAACAAATTCCCCGGCGCCGTCTATTTTGTCCGTTCCTTTGTACATCGTCCCATCCAAATCAATTAAATACGCTTTATAATCCCTGTACATGTTGATAACACCTCATCCCTGAATCAATCGTTATTCGTAAATGTGGATACAGGGCCAAGCTCTGTATCTAGATAGCTCCTGACCTTTTCAGGAAAAGAAAGAATGACTGCTTTATACTGATTCCATATTCCGCTGATCTCTTGATGATCAACAGCTGTGTATTCCTGAACAATCATTTTCCTCAAACCGATGAACGCCTTATAGGCTTCCGCTTCCCCCTTTGGAAGCACTTGTTCATCGGTCAGTATGTCAATGATATCTTCGTAACTGCCCGGATCGCGCATGATAAAGCCGTCGATCATCATATTTCCCACATCCAGAATAGCTTCAATAGTTACATGAGTGGTTCTCTCCAATAATAGACGGTCTGAGAACGTTTCATAGCGGTTCTCCGTCACCTCTTGCAGCACCGTATTCATATAATTTAAAATTTCTTCTAATTTTTTCTGTCGACGAAATACATGTTCCTACCTCCCGTGTATTTTTCTTTGTTAAGAATAACATAAATTGCTATCCGATCCCTCGCCCAGCCATGGAAACCGCGCATATTTTCCGACATCCCGGGCATACTTATGTGGACGAAACCAGCCGCCGACATAGGACAGGAGGTGATCATTCATGCGGAACGGCCACTTTTAGAGGATTTCACACAAGACACCAGCACCCGGTTTGTCTCCTTCACCGCAGGCAGCCATCGTTTTGAGCTTGCCTTAATGAAAGCAGACTGCTTCGATAACCAGACTATGGTCATCAACCTGCCCAAAAACCGTCAGGCTCTGCTCGATTTAGAAAATATAAACAGGGCCGGACACTTAGAGCATATGTTTCAGCTGAGTACGATGGAAGCAGAAGAGCTTCGAACCTATCTCCCCGACTTACTATGAAAGAATAAGAAACCTCCAACGGGCGAAACTATTCCTGAAGGAGGTTTTTTAAATGCCCGAAGATAAATATTCCGACTTCGCTAATGTGGAAGCACAACGGAACTACCTTGTTCCAGAACAGCTGCCGGAAGGACCCTATGGTGCTCCAAGAAACAAGTATGAGCCCGTTTCCAACGAAAAAAGCTCCCCTTGGACAGATAAGCAAAGGTACTATAGTGCGTTCAATTATGAATTTAAGGCTTTACACCAGGATCTGCCGCGCCAGGAAGCCGGCGCCCACCCTACTCATGACGAAAAGGACCAGGATGTAAAGCCGTCAGAGGAACAATAAAATATTGCCCAGGTAATAAAAAACCGGCGTGCTTTTCTTCAGCACGTCGGTTATTGTCGTATCCGCTTTAGAACAAAATAGGAACAGCCGAAATTACAGTATTCATATAGATAATCCTCTAACGTACTAATTTTGGTATCAAAGCTGGCCTTTGAATTCTGGTCATCATAAAAGCCTTTAAGGCGAAGCTGTCCGTAACCCCAGTCCCCTACGATAAAGTCATACTTATTAAGAATATCACTGTAGCGGCTTTCCACTTCTTCCTGCTGAAACCCTTCCTGATGGTCTTCAAGCAGGTCGTACGTCTTCCCGTTTAATTCAACCATATCATCACCTCTATCTTCTATAAGTGTACCACACTTCCGTATATGGACGGAATTGCCGCTTTTCAAAAACCGTATGATTCTTCTAATAAAAGTCCAACCTAACCATACCGTCACCGACTAACGAATAAGGAGGAAATACTTTGAATAAGCGATGGAGTACTGTATGTTTGACCGGCCTCCTTGCACTGACAATGGCAGGGTGCCAGGAAACAGATGAATCAGCTAAACAAAATAAACGAGCCGATGATCCCCTAAACGGAAATGCTATGGACGGCTACAATGAAGATGGATCGGACGGGCAGGTAGGTTATGTCCGCTTCAATCAGACGCAGATGGAACGGGATGACGAAGAACACCATGAAATCAAAGTGAACCGCGAAGAAATGGCAGACATGATTTCCCGCATGATTTTACGATATGACAATTTTGACGATGTAGCGACTGTCGTAACCGATAATGAGGTGCTTGTCGCTTACAGTAAAGCAGACGATACGGATAGAGAGACGGCAGCAGATATGGTTCAAAAGACCGCCTATTCGCTTGTGCCGAGCTTCTACCACGTCTATGTGTCCGACAATCCAGCTTCTTTTGGAGACATTCAAAGTTTGAGCACATCGACCGTATACGACGAAAACTATAATGAGAATATCGACAGTATCATTAAAAAAATGAAAAAAGCACCCCAAGGTAAAGTGAAGCAGGATGACCCGAGACAACCGGATGTAGGTCCGAACATGAACACAAAAGAAGAAACAGGCATGGAGAACTGATATTTCCAAACATAACATTCCCCTGACTGCCTCATGCTAAAGGTATTAAAAAGTTGTAGGTGAGTATATGATATACTTCAGGCTCTTATTAAGCGTCGTTGTGGCTGGCGCCTTACTTTTTCCGTCACCGACATACGCCGATAAAGAAAGTGATGACCGGATGGCCTTGTATAAGAAGACAGCTGCCCTTACTGACATTCCTTGGGAATATTTAGCAGCTATCGATCAATACGAAAGACAGGTCAACGGGGACCCCGAGAAAGACAGGGTTACCGCTATAAAACCGGATCCAATGTTCTGGACAGGGACCAATGGAGAGATGCCTGCCGACTTGTTTCCCGAAGGCTGGGGCTCTGACGGAAATGGAGACGGTAAAGTGGAAATAGATCAGGATGATGATCTGCTCTGGTCCATTGCCGATTACGTCAAATCATATGGAACAAC
The DNA here is from genome assembly GCF_000328325.1 of Halobacillus sp. BAB-2008. NCBI lineage: Bacteria > Bacillati > Bacillota > Bacilli > Caryophanales > Bacillaceae > Halobacillus > Halobacillus sp. BAB-2008. The sequence continues at coordinate 15,340 of NZ_ANPF01000029.1, forward strand.
AGAAGAAGATATAAAAATTGCCCTATGGGATTACTACCAGCGTGACCTGACTGTGCAAACGATTATGAACACCGCCCAAGTTTTCCGAAACTTCGGAACCGTTCATTTAAAGAACAGGGATTTTCCACTTCCGTTGGAGGCAAACTTCAGCTATCGCAGTACTTGGGGGGACGCACGCGGCTTTGGTGGCCGCAGAGTTCATGAAGGTACCGATATCTTTGCCAATTACGGAGTGCCTGTGAAATCGACCACCTATGGTGTGGTTGAAATGAAAGGCTGGAACAAGTTCGGCGGTTGGAGAATCGGCATCAGGGACATTTACAATATTTATCACTATTACGCACATCTTCAAAATTTTGCAGAGGATATAAAAGTGGGAGACGTCGTAAAACCTGGTGACGTTATTGGTGCCGTGGGTGCTTCCGGCTATGGACCGCCCGGTACTTCCGGAAAATTTCCACCGCATCTCCATTATGGCATGTATCAGGATAATGGGAAAAATGAATGGTCCTTCGACCCAACTCCTTATTTAAAACGATGGGAACAGATGGTCGATTAAAAAACCGCCGCACATGATTGTGCGGCGGTTTTTCTGCTTTTTATTGTTGTTTGGATTTGCGAACTGCATTCGTTATGCTCGCTGCAAGTCCACCCCATATGACAACGATGCCGATAATCATCATAGCTATTGCACTACCTGTCATATCAGCTTACCTCCTTTTTTACTTCTTCCAATGAGTTCGTATGCCAGCGTTTGAATGTCATAAGGAAACCTGCGACTAAAGCAAACGCCGCGACGAACCAGCCGCCGTATAAAATGAAGGTATCCGTATATCCTTCATAGTTCCCTGTCGGCGTATCGAATGCACGCTCCAGGTTGGTTCTGAAAAGATCGAACATCATGTAACCAAGGACAACAGGTGTGACCAGTCCTAAACAGACTTTCCACCAGCCGCCAAGACGGATATCAGAAATGGCATTGGCATGGTTTTGGAAGTCGTTCAACTTACGAAGGAACCAGGCGATCACAACGACTTCGACAAGACCGACGAAGGCGACCCCAAACTGGTTGATGAAGTAATCTGCTGCGTCCAGGAAGAATAGTCCTCCTTGGGTAGCAAAGAGCAGCGATATGATGGCAGAGATCCCGCCACCGATTCCAACAGCAGCTTTTCTTGATATACCAAACTTCTCCTGAATACCCGCTACGTATGTTTCGGAAATGGAGATTAGAGAAGACAACCCGGCAAGAACTAAGGACAGGAAGAACAGGACTCCAAAAAGTCCATTCAAAGCGGGAAACTCATTGATGATCTGCGGGAATACGACGAATGCAAGACCAACCCCGCCGCTCACAACCTCTTCCACCGGGACATTACTTTGTGAAGCCATGAATCCTAAAGCTCCGAAAACCCCGATACCGGCTAACAACTCAAAGCTCGAGTTACTGAATCCTGTAATAAATGCGTTGTTCGTAATATCCGATTTCTTCGGAAGATAGCTGGAATAAGTAATCATAATGGCAAATGCAATGGAAAGACTGAAGAAGATCTGACCGTAAGCAGCTACCCAAACCGAACCGTTCATGATTGTTTCAAAATTCGGAGCAAAGAATGTCTGTAGACCTTCCGCGGCTCCTGGAAGTGTGACCGCGCGGATGACAATGATCAGGAAAAGAATAACAAGCGTTGGAATGAAAATCTTGTTCGCTGTTTCGATTCCTTTTTTGACACCTGCGAACAGTACACCAAGGGTAATGATCCATACAAGTACGAGCGGAATTAAAACGCCCGGGACAAGGCTGCCTGTCTGCCCTGGAGTAATGGATGATAATTGCAGGTAATCACTAAATAAGAACGTTTCTGTATCGGATCCCCAAGAAAGATTTAAGGAAAAGACACTGTAGGACATTGCCCAGGCGATGATGACAGAGTAATAAGTAGAAATGACGAATGCCACCAATACAGCCCACCAGCCGAGCCATTCTGTTTTACGGCTCATTTTGAAGAAGGATAGTGGAGCAGATCCACGGTACTTGTGACCAATGGTAAACTCCATGATCAGCAACGGTATCCCGGCTGTCAAAAGAGCGAATAGATAAGGAATGAAAAATGCTCCTCCTCCATTCTCATAAGCTACAGATGGAAACCTCCATATGTTCCCAAGACCAATAGCCGAACCGACAGCAGCCAGAATGAACCCAGCCCTCGTACCCCATTGTGCACGATTCTCCATGTGAAAGACCTCCCTGTTTTGAACACGTTTATAAATTTTATGAAAGAATAGTGTTCAAAATTTTTATTTTTTTCTGATTATTTCTGTTTAAATTATAACCACCGCGCTACGGCTTGTCAAAATAATTTTATAATTTTCAGATAATAACAGAGGWGGCAGTCTCAGGAGGATGTTCCATAGGTTAATCTTCCTACCTTTATATGGAGGTATTTACATTTTTAATAATATCCAGTCATCCTCTTATGTCTATCGGCCCTATTCATCCATCACACCAAAGGCTCAAAAAAAGAACAGGGATGGCGTCATCCCTGTTCCTCTTATACTTACTCTGGTTCAATTTTCGGATTTACTTTATGAATGACCATGGCAATGACAGCTACTATAGCCATAGCGAGTACCAGCGGAATCCAAACCTGTCCGGTAAACCCAAGGACAAGATACCCGACTGTCGCCCCTAAGGCTGCGAGCAGCGCATATGGAAGCTGGGTCATGACGTGATCGATATGATTGGAACCTGCCCCGGTAGAAGAAAGAATGGTCGTATCTGAGATCGGTGAACAGTGGTCACCGAAAACGGAGCCGGCAAGAACCGCGGACAAGGCCGGTAGAATCATGGACGGATCGGTAACAGCTGCTATTTCTCCTGCGATCGGGAGCATGATACCGAACGTTCCCCAAGATGTACCGGTAGACAGCGCCATAAAGCCGGACAATAAGAAGATGATTAAAGGCAGGTAAGCAATATCAATGCTTGCCTCTGTAAATTGATTTGCCAAAAACTCTCCTGTTTGAAGCTGGCTGATGACATCCCCGATCATCCAGGCGAAGACCAGGATATAGATAGCCGGAAGCATAGCTTTGAGTCCTTCTGTAAATACGTGGCCAAGCCCTGATTTCGGTTTAGGCTGGCTGATGTAAAGACCGCCTGCAACCAATACAGAGACCAGACCTCCGGTGAACAGGGAAATGTTTACATTCGTATTAGCAAAAGCATCAAGCAGTGTGGCGCTTCCCTCTGTTGCCTGAATACCTGTGTAGAACATCATGGCTACCGTACCGACGACAAGCGCAACAATCGGCAGAATCAAGTGCAAAATCTTCCCATTATTGTGCTCTTCGAATTCGTCATTCAGGTCTCCTGGAATGTCACCCTTTTCCGGATTCGTGAGCTCTCCTGTCTTCTGCGCACGGATTTCGTGACTGCGCATCGGCCCGAAATCAAGGCGCATATAAATTGTCAGGAATACGAGAAGTAAAGCTGCGAAAACGTATAAGTTCGCTGGTATCATCAAAACAAACGCTTCAAAAGCACCATATTCGGTAATTTCATTTGCCGCAAGGATACTACCGATGGTACCGATGATATATGCTCCCCAGCTGGATATGGGAGAAATAACCGTGATTGGTGCAGAAGTCGAATCGATATAATAGGCCAGTTTTGCTCTTGAGACGCGGTACCTGTCCGTCACCGGTTTTGCCACCTGCCCGACAGCAAGTGCATTGAAGTAATCATCAATGAAAATAACAATGCCGAGCAGAGCAGGTACGAGTGTAGCACCCTGACGTGTACGGATCCGCTTCACCGCCCACTTTCCGAATGCCTTGCTGCCTCCGGAGGCTGTCATAAATGCAGTGGTAACTCCTAGTAAAAGTAAAAAAGATAGCAGGTAAATATTACCTGAATTAAGTGCACCTTCACTGTAGAAAATAGTGGAAAAGATGGACCAAATCAAGCCGATACCGGCTCCGATGTCCATTTGTGTAAGCATGAATGCTCCGACAATGATCCCTATACCAAGGGATAGGATGACTTTCCTTGTAACAAGGACAAGGATAAGCATAAGTATAGCTGGAATTAATGAATAGATCGTTCCTTCCATGTGGTTCCCCTCCGTTAATCTAATGGTGTAACGGGATTTGGAAGGCTACTGTGGATTAAAATTGAGGAATAAAAAAGACAATGATAGAAAATAATCTACCACTGCCTCAGCGGCAATTGGATTATCCTCCATTTCGATCAGTAGCGCTCCATGCACCCAAAAAGCATGCATGACAGTGTATCTCCTGTTCAGATGTACACCAGCGTTAAACAGCCCGACTCGCTGTCTTACACTTCGGCAGACACCCCCTTCACCAATGATCCTCGCTTGTCATACTCCCATTGACTACTCATGATGTCTGCGCCTCTACCTCACCGATCTGATAAGGTCACGCATATTCAGTTCTTAGCCATTCTACCAGTAGACATGCATTATTGCAAGGGATCCATTGGATAGGAAAAAGATGGGTCCTGACCGTCTACACCGCTGTAGAAATTGGGAACCTTTCCCAAAATAGTCGCCGTATCTATCGGAATATCGTTCTTTACGACCGTTGTCTCCGTAGAGAACGGGATAACGATTCGTAGACTTACTTCAAAATGGATGGAAATCTCAAACAAGGCGGCATTCAAACCATATTCCGTAATTTTACTTTTCACCTGAGACTGAACGTCGCCGATCACCCTGAGCTGCACGGGAACTTTCGGGCCAAGGTTTGCAAGCAGACTGTTTCCTGTGGCAAGCCCTACCGGCACTTCAATCAAAGTGGCCGGCTGCTCCCCTAACTCCTCTGCCGTCATATTCGGATCGATAGACGGCTCGAGTGAGGTATCCTCCATCGGTAACTCTCCAAGCTCCATCCGCTTCAGGAAATTCTGCACCCGAATCGTGGTGTCACGCAGAGCACGGTTTACCATGACGGAATTCCATCCCATATAAACGACGTTTCCCTGGTTATCCTGCTCCATTTTCACAAGATCATTGAACTGAAGGTCTTCGGCTATTTGTTTACTGACCGCCTCATTGATTGCATCCCTCGCCAGCTGCTGCGCCTTCGTCTCAGCAATATCTACAAGTGCGGGCGTGACTCCCCTGTTTATAAACCATAGGCTTAGGGCTGTGAATACAGCGAAAAACAGTAGACTGATGACGACCCGTTTTCCGATCGACGACCCGCCCGTCACTCTTTTCTTAGACATGAAACAACCCTCCTCACCTATCTATATGTAGGCGAGAAGGGTTTTATTTGAATATTTCTCACGGACTCCCGTATGTCTGAAGCGCTTCAGACAGCAGATCACGCAGCAGTTCCGGCATATAATACTTTTTCTCTGAGGCATAGGCGATCTCAGGAAAGAATCGACCGAAAGTAAACGTATCCGCTGTAGCGAAACGATAGACTTTATCAGGATCAAGCGGACGGCCGTCGAAAGTAACATCCGTCACCTGAAGCTCCCCGTTGGACGCCTTCCGTACATTAATGTCCACTCCGGAAAAGACCATTTTCCCGATTACCTCTCCACGGAAGCCCAGACCTTTCAATTTGGTTTCCATCAATTCTTTCGTATGGGCAGCCCGGATCACTTCCATTATTTTATCGCCCTCAAGCTCGACCCTGCAGGGATTCATCGGGTGTGGCAGATGCGGTGGACCTCTTCGTACGTGATTTCCCCCGCCGGTAAATGATCAAGAAGGACCCCCGCATTTAACATCGCGATATCGGATGATGTCCATTCCCTTAATTGGTCCGTAAGACTTGTCATTAATTCGTTATCCTTGAACCATGTGATGTGAAGAGGCTCTCTCAACCTTGTAACAGGTGTGTTTAAGTGATCCATCGCTTCTTTTCTTATACGAAGCAGATCATCCGTTGTCTGTTTGTCCTTGCCTAAATGCTCCGTAGGAACGGCATAGGCTTCTTTATTTACAAGCGTATGGGTATCATTGTCCCATTCAATCATCACTTCACCAAGATGCGTTCCGTGCTTTCCTACGGCCGTTAATAATGATCCGTCCACGATCTCGCCTGTCTTGAACAAGTGATGGGTATGTCCGCCGATAATGACATCGATGGAGGAATAGCGCCTGGCGATCTCTTCGTCGTCATGGATGCCGAGATGCGATAACAATACAATGATATCTGCTTCCCGCTCCACTTCCGGAAGCAGGCTGTCCAGTATGTCATAAGGAGATTCGACATCCCAGCCTAACTGTTGATAAAACGGACGGAAAGGAGCTGTCAGTCCAATAACACCGATTTTCGTCCCCTGTTTAGACGTCTCAATTTTATAATTTTGGAGCCATGTAGGAGCCTCTTGATGATGACAAACGAGGTTGGCACACACGACACCGAAGTCTGCTTCGTCATACAACGAATGAAGATCTTCCTTAGCCAAGGTAATTCCTTCGTTATTTCCCAAGGTAGCGACATCATATGCAGCGCGATTCATAAGCTCCACGTTCCCTTTCCCCATTAACCCTTCCGTAATCGGGTGGAAACGGTCTACGTGATCCCCGTTGTCAAACAACCAGTAATCTTCCTTCCTTCTGTCATGCTTCTCTTTTTTTTCTTGAAAATAGCCGACGATCTGCGGCCAATTTTCAAAATGGCTGTGCAGATCGCTTGTATAGTAGAAATACAATCTCTCTTTATTCATCGTATCCTCACCCTATTCCTTGCCAGATTAAGCGGATGCCGATCAAAATCAAAAGGATCCGCAAGAACCATTCGACCGCCTGTCCACGCAGTTTACGGTTCATCCAAGCACCGAGCGTGCCACCTATATAGGCACCAGGGATGAACCACAGCGTATGAGCCCACTCTACATGCCCGAGAGCAATATGAGTGGCAGAGCTGGATATACTAGCAAAAAAGATCATGAACATGGATGTAGCCGTGGCTATATGTGCCGGCAAGCCGAGCAGCAGGATCATTGCAGGTACCATAAGCGATCCCCCGCCGATACCAAGCAGTCCGGACAATAGTCCGACGGCGAACGATAAGACCAGCCCAAACATGACGGGCATCTGATACGTATAGGTTTCTCCATCCACGACTTTCTCTCTTTGAATACCTGTTGTAAATAGTGGATTATCAGGCCGTCGTCTTGGAATAAAGAACAAAAGCGAAACGGCAATCATAATCACGCCGAAAAACAGCGAGAATCCATCTGATTCAAAAAATTGATTCAGCCACGATCCGACTATACCACCGGGAATGCTTCCATAAAGGAAAATGACGCCGATTTTCTTATCGACGCGCTTGTGTTTAATATAGGAGATGGCGGATGCCATCCCGGTAAAGATCATCACGACGAGCGATATACCAACAATCGACTGCGGAGTGACCCAGTCAAAAGACGCATAGTGATCGCCGAGGAACAATAACGCGGGCACCAGAATGACGCCGCCGCCAAGTCCAGCGACGCTCCCGATAATTGCTGTCACTAAACCAATGAAGAACATAATCAGAAACATGGTAACCTTCCTTAACCTTTGATAGATACTATTATAGTATCACGTTTTGTATTCATAAAACATGACGCCTGCTTGATTCGTTATGCATGATTCCACCAGGGATATTTACCTTCTATTTATTATCCCACAAATAAAGACCGTGCAGTCATAAGCTGCACGGTCTTTTATCATTATTAACCGATGGAACCTTCCATTTCGAACTTGATCAGGCGGTTCATTTCCACGGCGTATTCCATTGGCAGTTCTTTCGTGAATGGCTCGATGAAGCCCATGACGATCATTTCTGTCGCCTCTTCTTCTGAGATCCCACGACTCATCAAGTAGAACAACTGTTCTTCAGACACTTTCGAAACTTTTGCTTCGTGCTCAAGAGAGATGTTCTCGTTCATGATTTCGTTGTAAGGAATGGTATCTGAAGTGGACTCGTTATCCATGATGAGTGTATCACACTCGACATTGGAACGGGCCCCTTCTGCTTTACGACCGAATTGAACGATACCACGATACGTTACTTTACCACCATGCTTGGAGATGGATTTAGATACGATCGTTGAAGACGTATTCGGTGCCAGGTGGTGCATCTTGGCACCGGCATCCTGGTGCTGCCCTTTTCCTGCCAGTGCGATGGAAAGTGTCATACCGCGGGCTCCTTCTCCTTTAAGAAGAACGGCTGGATATTTCATTGTCAACTTGGAACCGAGGTTACCGTCGACCCACTCCATCGTTGCATTGGATTCAGCAACGGCACGCTTCGTTACAAGGTTGTACACGTTGTTCGCCCAGTTTTGAATCGTTGTGTAGCGGCAGTAGGCGTTATCTTTGACGAAAATTTCTACTACGGCACTATGCAGAGAACTGGATGAATAAGTCGGTGCTGTACATCCCTCGACGTAGTGTACGGAAGAACCTTCATCCGCAATGATCAAGGTACGTTCGAACTGACCCATGTTCTCTGAGTTGATACGGAAGTATGCCTGAAGCGGCGTCTCCACCTTCGTATCTTTAGGAACATAAATGAAGGAACCTCCCGACCATACAGCAGAGTTCAGCGCTGCAAACTTGTTATCGGACGGAGGAATGACTTTACCGAAATACTCCTTGAAGAGATCTTCGTTTTCTTTGAGAGCAGAATCGGTATCCTTAAAGATAACACCGAGATCTTCCAAGTCTTTCTCCATGTTGTGGTATACCACTTCGGATTCATACTGAGCAGAGACACCTGCCAGGTATTTTTGTTCCGCTTCCGGGATACCCAGACGGTCGAACGTGTTTTTGATTTCTTCCGGTACTTCGTCCCATGAACGCTCGGAGCGTTCGGATGGTTTAACGTAGTACGTGATTTCATCAAAATCAAGTTCGGATAGGTCGCCGCCCCATTGCGGCATCGGCATTTTATAGAATTGCTCTAAGGACTTAAGACGGAAGTCGAGCATCCATTCTGGTTCTTGTTTATAGTCGGAGATCTGTTTGACGACTTCTTTCGTCAGACCTTTTTGCGTACGGAAGATGGACACATCTTTTTCATGGAATCCGTATTGGTACTCTCCTACTTCTGGCGCTTTTTTAGCCATGATTATATACCTCCTTTTGGTATGAACAGACGCTTAGTCCTGCTTCTCTTCATCGACACCTTTCTCCATGGCTTTCCAAGCTAACGTGGCACATTTAATTCGAGCCGGAAACTTGGAAACTCCCTGGAGTGCTTCGATATCACCGAGGTCGATATCTTCTTCCTCAATATCGTTCCCCTGCATGATTTCTGAGAACAGCTTAGACATTTTTAATGCGTCGTCTACGGACTTTCCTTTGATCGCCTGGGTCATCATGGAAGCAGAGGAGAGGCTGATGGAACAACCCTCTCCATCGAACTTGGCATCCTTTACAAGCCCGTTATCGATCAACAACTGCAGTTGGATACGATCCCCGCATGTTGGGTTATTCATATCCACAATCATCGGATTACCTTCGATAGATCCGCGGTTACGAGGGTTCTTGTAATGGTCCATGATCACTTGGCGATAGAGTGTATCTAAGTTATTAAAAGACATCGCCAAAATACTCCTTTGTTGTTTGTAGTCCTTCAACGAGTCGGTCTATTTCTTCTTCAGTATTATACAGGTAGAAGCTGGCACGAGCCGTCGCTGATACATCGAGCCACCTCATCAGAGGCTGGGCACAATGGTGACCGGCTCGTACAGCGATTCCTTCTGCATCCAATACCGTTGCGAGGTCATGAGGGTGTACGTCGCTTAAATTGAACGTAACGAGACCTGCGCGGTGTTCCGGACCGTAGATGGTAAGTCCGTCCACTGTTTTCATGCGATCTTGAGCATAGGCAGCAAGCCTTTCCTCATGTGCAAGAATGTTATCCATGCCGATATCGGTAAGAAAATCAATGGCAGCACCCAGTCCGACAGCACCTGCGATAATCGGCGTTCCGCCTTCAAACTTCCACGGAAGCTCTTTCCACGTGGAGTCGTACAAGTTTACGAAATCGATCATTTCGCCTCCGAACTCCACAGGCTCCATAGCGTTAAGAAGCGCCTTCTTCCCGTAGAGAACACCAATACCTGTAGGGCCTCCCATTTTATGACCGGAAAAGGCATAGAAGTCAGCATCCAGATCCTGAACGTCGACACGCATGTGCGGCACACTTTGGGCACCATCAATAAGGATGACGGCTCCCTGCTCATGGGCCATACGAGCGATCTCTTTCACTGGATTGATGGTACCAAGCACGTTGGAAACGTGTACGATGGCAACGATTTTCGTATTGGAAGTGATCGTTTGTTTCGCATCTTCCAAACGAATGGTGCCATCAGGTTGTAGCGGCATGTATTTCAAGGTCGCACCAGTTTCTTTAGCAATTTGCTGCCAAGGAATGATGTTACTGTGGTGCTCCATGGGTGTGATGACGATTTCGTCACCTTCCCCAAGGTTGCTCCTGCCGTAACTTGCGGCGACTGTATTAATGGCTGTCGTTGTTCCTCTTGTGAATATCACTTCCTGCGTACTGGAAGCATTAATGAAGCGCCTGACCTTTTCCCTTGCGCCTTCATACTCATCCGTCGCTTTTGTGCCAAGGGTATGAACGCCCCGGTGCACATTGGAATTGTAGCCTCTGTAATATTCGTTCAACTTCTCGATCACTTTCAGTGGCTTCTGAGAGGTTGCTGCAGAGTCCAAATACACGAGCGGATGACCGTTGACTTCCTGATGCAGAATAGGAAATTCCTCGCGTATGGCTTTGACATCCATGTTAATTTACTTTCCTTTCAATCACTTGCTGAAGTTGACGCTTCACAGCTTCTACAGGCAGCTGGTTTACCACCGGTGCAAGGAACCCGTGAATGATCAAACGCTCCGCTTCGAATTTGGAAATTCCGCGGCTCATCAAGTAATACAACTGCATAGGATCTACGCGGCCAACGGAAGCTGCGTGTCCTGCCGTTACATCATCTTCATCAATCAAAAGAATAGGGTTGGCATCTCCACGGGCATCTTTACTGAGCATAAGTACACGTGACTCCTGCTCTGCGTTGGATTTGCTGGCTCCGTGTTCAATCTTACCAATTCCGTTAAAAATAGCGGATGCTTTATCCTTCATCACTCCGTGCTGAAGAATATAGCCGTCTGAACCTTTACCGAAGTGTGTGATGTTTGCTGTAAAGTTCTGCTTCTGGTCTCCGCGGCCGATTGCTACCGTTTTGGCATTGGAGTGGGAGTTATCACCAATCAGGTGGGTGATATTTTCGGAGACAGTATCCCCTTCATTCATTTGACCCAACGCCCACTCAATGACGGCATCCCGATAGGCAACACCGCGGCGGTTTGCATAAACGGTTGTTCCTTTGTCGAAGTTATCCACTGCACCATACGATACTTTCGCACCGTCCTTGGCAATAACTTCCGCTACAATATTAGCAGATGTCTTCTCTTCTTTATTATGAGAGATGTAGTTCTCCACATACGTAACAGAGCTGTTTTCTTCAGCAACGACAAGAATGTGATTGATTAAGGAAGCTTTTTGGTCTTCCTGCCAGAAAATAGCTTGAATCGGTTCTTCAATCTGTACGTTTTTCGGTACATAAAGGAAGATACCACCGTTCATTAGCGCTGCATGAAGGGCTGTCAAACGGTGCTCATCGACGTGCACCGCATCATTCATATAATACTTTTCCACGAGCTCTCCGTGTTCGCGCAGAGCTGTAGCGATGTCTGTAAAGATAACTCCCTGTTCTTTCAGGTTTTCATCAATCGCAGCATAAGCCACTGTATGATTACGCTGAATGACAAGGTTTTTAGGCGCTTTGTCCTGATCCATGAAATCTTTTATCTCCACCGGAAGTTCATCGAGCGCACCGATCGTTTCACTTGTTACGTGATGATCGAACTCGGTGAAGTTCCATTTAGAGATATTTGTCTTATCCGGCTTAGGAAGCGGAAGTGATTCTGATTTCTCCAAGGCGCTAAGGCGCAGGTTCTTCATCCATTCCGGTTCCTGAAGACCATTAGAGAATTTTGTGACATAATCTTTGTCGTATGGTAGTGAGACTTCTACTGTCATGATTACCCTCCTATCTTGATTACGCTTTTTGACCGATTGTTTCGTCTTCGATACCAAGCTCCTGCTTGATCCAGTCGTATCCTTCTTCCTCAAGACGCTGGGAAAGTTCAGGACCACCTGATTTGACGACACGGCCTTGCATCATAACGTGTACTTTGTCTGGTGTGATATAGTTCAACAGACGCTGATAGTGGGTAATGATCAGGCAGCCGAAGGAATCATTACGCATTTCGTTAATACCTTTGGCAACAACTTTCAGTGCATCAATATCTAGACCGGAGTCAATTTCATCAAGGATAGCGATTGCCGGTTGGATCATCATAAGCTGCAGAATCTCGTTGCGCTTCTTCTCTCCGCCGGAGAATCCTTCATTCAAGTAACGCTGCGCCATGTTTTTATCCATTTCCAGCGTATCCATCTTACCGTCCATATCTTTAATGAACTTCATCAGGGAAATTTCGTCGCCCTCTTCTCGGTGTGCGTTGATTGCAGAACGAAGGAAGTCAGAGTTCGTTACACCGCTGATTTCGCTCGGATACTGCATGGCAAGGAAAAGACCTGCTTGAGCACGCTCGTCTACTTCCATCTCCAGAACGTTCTCACCGTCAAGAAGAATTTCACCTTTGGTTACTTCGTATTTAGGGTGTCCCATAATTGCGGAAGCCAATGTGGATTTACCTGTTCCGTTTGGTCCCATGACCGCGTGGAATTCACCACCGTTGATTGTTAAGTTCACACCTTTTAGGATTTCCTGACCTTCAATTTCAACATGAAGATCTTTAATTTCTAACGTTGATCCTGCCATAATGAATACCTCCAGTATCTATTATTATCGAATGTCCTGGTTGATAGGGATCAAAGAACCATTCTCATTTTATTCTCATTACAATCTTATATCATTTAGTATTTGTTATCAACATTTTCCTACTATTGATAATATAGAAGGAACGGACATCCTGAATGACATATTCCCCTCGGTTTCTACATTATTATAACATGAAAAAATCAGGTGACTAAACGGCACCTGATTCCATACTTTCTCATCTATGGAGTTGACGGTCGACCTGTGCGATTATCTTCTTGCTCTCTTCAAAATTACGCTGACGCTGCTCTTCCACCTTCATCCTTGTATCGAGCTTCCTACTGTACTCGGCATAGCTCATATTATGAGCCTGGTGCATGGCTTTTTCCATATCAGCAGTATAATGGAGCTGTAAATCGTCACTAATAATAAATCAACCCTTTCAAGTTATTTGCATTTCCAGATTATCACAAAACGATACCCGGAATAAAATCCTGCCAAACCTTATTTACGGCCTTGACAAAGCAAATGTTCCAATGAAAGCGTTTATTTTTATTTCAGATGGTCATTTATTCAACATTGGTATCCATTGTTGGATTGTCCCATCAATTGACGTTTGTGGACAAATCTTTATAGGCATCCTGGACAAGCGTAACGGCTTGACTCAGAGCAGCACCGCCACCAAAAGCCGCGGCAACCCCGCACGCTTCCAGAACCTCTTTCTCAGAAGCGCCTTGGTCGACACATCCTTTTGTATGATAAATCATGCAATATTCGTCCTGGGCCACGATGCTGATTCCGAGGGCAATCAACTGCTTCTGCTTTTGAGAAATCTCGCCCTCCTTAAAGCACTCTTCCGTAAACTGACTGAATTGATGAGCTACTTCAGGCATATGCTCCTTGAACAGGCCCATTCCTTCCTTATAATCGTGTAAGTATGTTTCTGTCCATGTTCTATTGTTTTCCTCCATGCGTATAACCTCCCAATAAAATAAGTGACTGCGGTTATTATCCCCGCAGCCACTCGTTTTATCCGTTATTCGCTGTCTTCCTTCACAGGTACGACGGCACCATCGTATTCTTCTTCAATAAACGTTTGAATCTCATCCGAATGAAGCACCTCAACCAATTTCTTCAACGCTTCATTGTCTTCATCATCGCTGTTAGCTGCAATCACGTTCACATACGGGGAATCCGGACTTTCCAAGATTAGAGAATCTTCCTGTGGATCCAGGCCTGCTTCAATGGCATAGTTCGTGTTGATTGCTACAAGAACTTCTTCTTCCCGCTTATACGTTTCCGGAAGGTTGGCTGCATCTACACCGGAATCGAATTTGATATTTTTAGGGTTTTCCACGATATCATCCACCTGGGCATCGACTTTCTCCACGTTTTCGTCAAGCTTGATCAGGCCTTCACGCTCCAAGAGGGCAAGGATTCGTCCATGGTCGGATATAGAGCGGCTCATGACGAGTGTCGTTCCGTCCTCTACATCTTTGATATCATCATATTTCTGTGAATAGATCCCCATAGGCTCAATGTGGATGCCGCCAAGGTTCACGAAATCGTAGCCGTTATCTTTCTCCTGCAGTTCCATGTAGGGAATCGTCTGGAAGTAGTTCGCATCGATGTCCCCATCGTCCAAAGCTTTATTTGGAAGGATATAATCCTGGTACGTATCGATTGTCAGCGTAATGCCTTCCTCTTCAAGAAGCGGCTTAGCTTCTTCCAATATTTCTGCGTGAGGAATACTAGTAGCCCCCACCTTAATTTCATTTGAATCACCGGATTCTTCATCAGAAGAACCACAGGCGGACAGGACAACAGTGAACAATAGTGCCAGTAAACCTAGTGACCATTTTTTCATAAGTATTTTCCTCCTAAGGTTGTTTTATCTTTTATCCAATCGACGGGAAATGAAATCCCCGATGAATTGGAAGATGAATACGAGCAGAATGATTAACACAGTACAGACGAATACGACATCGAAATCACTGCGCTGGAAGCCATAGAAATACGCGAAGTCCCCAAGACCTCCTGCACCGATCGCTCCGGCTACAGCCGTATAGCCGACAAGGGCGATGGCTGTAACAGTAATACCCGAAATCAAAGCTGGCATCGATTCCGGAAGCAGCACCTTGAAGATGATGGTGGAGTATTTCGCCCCCATCGATTTTGCCGCTTCCACCACTCCTTTATCCACTTCCTTCAATGCAATTTCTACAAGACGTGCATAGAACGGAGCACCACCGATGATCAATGCCGGAAGCGCAGCCTGCGGTCCACGGATTGTCCCGATAAGGAAGTCGGTGAAAGGGAAAAGCAACAGAATCAAAATGATGAAAGGTATGGCCCGGAATACGTTGACGACCGAAGCTGTTATACCATTTAAAATCTTGTTCTGCCATAAACCTCCCGGAGAAGTGAGATACAACAGAAGCCCGAGCAGTAAGCCGAGGATAAACGTCCCGATCACAGATATGATAGTCATATATAATGTCTCATTCGTCGCCGTGATCATATCTTCCATTCTTACGTTTGGAAACAGTTGATTAAACATTCGGATTCACCTCCACTTCTACGGATGTAGATTGAATATAGGAGATGGCCCGCTGCCTCTCACTTTCTTCCCCTTCCAATTGCACGAACAAGGTACCATACGCCCCTTTTTGTGTTTGGGTGATCTTCCCGTGAAGTATATTGACATCCAGCGCAAATTCTCTGGAGATCTCACTGATCAACGCCTGATTCGTACTTTCTCCTACAAAGTGGAGCCGGACGATTTCACCAGACGAATAATGGTCTTTGATCAACTGGAGAGAGTTCTCTTTATCGGGATCTCCCATTACTTGATCAACAAACTTCTTCGTCACCGGTTTTTGTGGACGAAGGAAAACATCGAGCACGTCCCCATGTTCTACAATCTTCCCCTCTTCCATCACCGCTACCTGATGGCATATTTTTCGAATGACGTGCATTTCATGAGTAATCAGCACGATGGTCAACCCAAGCTTTTCGTTGATATCAACGAGGAGGTCGAGAATCGAGTCTGTCGTCTCCGGGTCTAAAGCAGATGTCGCCTCATCACACAGCAGGACCTTCGGGTTGTTGGCAAGGGCCCGGGCGATTCCGACCCGCTGCTTCTGTCCTCCACTCAATTGGGATGGGTAAGAATTCCCCCTGCCTGACAGGCCGACAAGATCGATGAGTTCATTGACACGCTTCTTCCTGTCTTCTTTCGGTATCCCTGCTATCTCCAACGGAAATGCGATGTTATCAAAGACGGTACGGGACCACAGGAGATTAAAGTGCTGGAAGATCATCCCGATATCTTGTCTTGCCACCCGCAATTTATTCTTGCTCAAAGTGGTTAAATCCTGATCATCGACAATAATACTTCCCTCTGTCGGGTCTTCCAGTCTGTTCAGCAGCCGGATAAACGTACTTTTCCCTGCACCACTGTATCCGATAACGCCATAGATTTCTCCTTTATTGATCGTGACGCTGAGGTCATCCACCGCACGTACTTCACGATCTTTGGTCTGAAAAATCTTCGATAGACCTTTGATAGTAATCATGATGTTTCCCTCCTGACAAAAAAAGCGCTTCTCTGTTCAGGAGAACAGAAAAGCGCACATCTATTGTATTCGCTCTGTTCTCTCATCTCCCAGAATTATAACTCTGCAGGATTTGGCACCTTGTCAAGCGTACGCTTGCCGGTTGCCGGGCATCATAGGGCCAGTCCCTCCGCCTCTCTGGATAAGAGATTCGCTTATTCGCATGTATAATTTTAATAGCACAAGATGGATTGTAGCATCGCACCAAAATTGTGTCAACTGGAAATATTCCGTTTTTCAGAAAAATAAGTCGTTTCCACGTACCTCTCATTGGTCGAAGGACTCGGACAATATGTGGTAGCATGTTGCTGTAAGCTTAGTCCAATCACATAAAGGAGCCGCAGATATGAAACAAGAAGCACCCGACTTCGAATTACCGTTTATAAATAAACAAGGAACTTATCAACTAGGAGAAGATAAAGGAAAAGCCGTCGTTCTGACCTTCTGGGCATCCTGGTGCCCGGATTGCGGAAGGGATCTTCCTTTGAAGGAGCAGCTATATCAGAACGCAGATAAAGAAAAAGTAAAAATGCTGACGATCAATGTCACAGGGCGGGAAAGAAGTCCGGAAGCGGGCATCGCTTACACGAAAGAATTCCTCACTCAGCCGACCCTTGCCGATAAGGACAGGACCGTATATGACCTGTTCGGATGCAGAGGAGTACCCTCAACGGTCATCATCGATCAGAACGGGTTTATCCACGAAGCGTTTGGTGATCAAGCTTCCTTTCTCGATATCGCACAGTCCTTGGGAAGAATCATTTAGCAAGAAACATCAGGGATTCCAAATAAAGCACATCAGAGAAGGAGCCGTTAATTCGGATGAGGGAGTCGTCCATCGCCGTCAGCCTTTCCCTGCCGGCAAGCAGATCCTCCATCACAGAATCTTCCACATGGACACAAAGCGTGCCATCATCCGTTCTTTGCACATCAGGACATATCCCCGCCGGAGTGATGAGGAAAGTAAATAAATTATTTTTGGACTGAAAAGCTACATGGATCTCTCTTTCCCGCCAAGATGGAATCAGATCGTTCCTATGGTTCACTTTCTCTATCCAAGTCTTCATCATTTCCACCATCCTAAAACGCCCCCTTTGCTTAGACATTCTTGCAAAGGGGGCGTTTTTCCTGTTTACCAACAAGGCTTTCCTTCGTCATTTCCCGGGAAATTAGCTTATTGTTTTACATATTCAGCTGTTTGTTCATACATATGAGGGACCGATTGAAACGCATACACCTTTTTGACGATTTGTTCGTTCTTCATGATTAAAAGGCATGGAACACTCTCAATTTGAAAACGCTCCATAGCGGAAGGGTTCAAGGAAGCATTCACTTTTATGAATACTTCCTCGTTATACAATTCTTCCAACGTCCTTAGCATCTTTTCTGCTAAATGACAGGTAGCACAAAAAGGGCTGTGAATGAACGACAACGTGTATCGGTCCTGCTTCGACTGCTCGGTCCACTCCTGTGAGTCAAGTTCCTGCACAAGCTTCCTCCTAAATCAGATAAATGGACTTCACTTGAAAGTGGTGGTTCAACAATGCTCGGGCGAGCTCCTGTTCAGGCGTGGCTGCTACTTCCCGGAAGGCTTTATCGATATAAATATGCTCGGCGTGCGGAAGCTCTTCGGTCAACTGCTTCCTTAGTTTGTAGCCCGAATCGTCTTCATCCACTAAAATATATACCCTGCGATCATCCAGGTTGTGGTTGAAAATCATCTCCTCCATCCGCTCGATTCCTAAGGTGCCGTACGTGCAGATGATTTCCACTTCTTCATCCAGCACTTTCTTCAGTTTCTTCTTGTCGGTTATCCCTTCGACAATGACGATTCGCTCTCCATCCATCTGCATCACCTTCTATAAAGAAACAGACCATGCCGGAAGAGACATGGTCTGAACATGATTAAGATCCAACGCGATCATGTCAGACAAGCGCCTGTTCCCACCTGTCCGTACTGAAATAATTAATCTTCGTTGATCATTTCCTTGTATTGTTCCGGAGACATTAGTTTGTCTATTTCAGAAGAGTCATTCGGCTCTACGACAACCATCCATGCCTTTTCATAAGGAGACTCATTGACGAATTCCGGGCTGTCTTCCAGATCTTCGTTCACTTCTACTACTTTACCGCTTACCGGAGCATATAATTCAGAAACGGTTTTAACGGATTCCACACTGCCGAACGGCTCGTCCGCTTCCAGCTCATCTCCCACTTCCGGAAGTTCAACGAATACGATGTCGCCAAGCTCTGCTTGTGCAAAGTCAGTGATGCCGATACGTACTTTTTCTCCTTCGTCTTTCACCCATTCGTGTTCTTCAGAATAACGTAGTTCTTTTGGTAAGCTCATGTAAGAATACCTCCACAATCAAATTATATTTTGTTTATTTTATTACCATAAAAGCAAGAATGCCTTTATTTCCACACATCTGCTCACGGAAGCCAGTTTTCTTCAAACTCTTCCGCTTTGAAGCCGACGGTGACCCGGGTGCCGTCTGTTACAACAGGCCGTTTGATGAGCATGCCGTCAGAAGCGAGCCATTGAATCATCGTATCTTCATCTGCGTCTTTCAGCTTTTCTTTCATGTTCTGCTCTCTATACTTTTTCCCGCTCGTGTTAAAGAACTTCTTGGCAGGTTTTCCGCTTTTAGAGACCAGGTCTTTCAATTGCTCTTCTGAAGGTGGCTCTTCGACAATATGTACAGCTTTATAGTCCACCCCGTTTTCATCGAACCACTTTTTTGCCTTTTTACAGGTTCCGCAGTTCGGATACCAATAGAAGGTTACAGTCATACAAAACGCTCCTTCCTTCTTATTGTATTTTATTCTATCACATTGCCAGGTTATATTTCATGGTGATTTTTTTGCACAAATGAAAAGAACCCTGCACTTCCATCGATCAAGGAAGAACAGGGCGCCTTCTTCACGCAGTTTATACGATATATTTTTCTGCTTCGATCAGAGCTTTAGCAATTTCCCGTTTCTTGGCGATGACATTTGTAGGAGTGTAACGGGTAAGTTTTCGCAGTGCCCCAAGCATCATTCGTAAAGAATCCCCACTGTCTGCAGCGATCAGTGTTTCCTTAGCATGTGCTTCTAGACGGTTGAACGCTTCCTGCACATAAACTTGCGTGTACAACAACTTTTGTTTACTATTCTCTTCTCCTACTTTATCCATCGCTTTTTCTGTTCGGAGAACGGCAGATTCCATATTGTATACCTCTCCGACCATATCAGCAATATTCACAAGAACTTCCTGCTCACTTTCCAGCTTCTCCCCAAACTTCTGAGCAGCAACGCCGGCAGCAAGAAGACCAATTTTCTTAGCATTGGCAACCAGATATTTCTCTTGAGCAAGTGGTTCTGTGCCAGGCTCTTCCGGCATCATCGTCATGATTTCTTCCTGCAGCTTCTGTGCTTTCTGAAGCAGCGGCAGTTCACCTTTCATCGCTTTTTTCAGCAGCGTACCGGGAACAATCATCCGGTTGATCTCGTTGGTTCCTTCAAAAATACGGTTGATCCTTGAATCCCGGTAAATCCGCTCTACTTCATACTCAGCCATAAAGCCATACCCGCCGTGAATTTGTACCGCTTCATCAACGGCAAAGTCCAGCAGTTCCGTCGCGAACACTTTGTTCAAGGAGCATTCAATAGCATACTCTGCAATGACCTTCGCTACAGCGGCACCATCCTTCAATTCCTCATCTGATAGTTTGCCCATGCTTTGTTCAAAGAGTCCAACCGTCCTGTACACAGAGCTTTCATTTGCATACGTATTCGCAGCGACGGAGGCGATTTTTTCCTGGATCAACGGGAAACTTGAGATCGGCGTTTTAAACTGCTTACGCTGTTTAGCGTAAGTGACAGATAACTCGACGGCCCGTTTCGCTCCTCCTACCCCTCCGATTGCCAGTTTGTAGCGACCGACGTTAAGGATGTTGAAAGCGATGACGTGTCCGCGCCCTACTTCTCCGAGAACATTCTCTACCGGGACCTCTGCATCCTCAAGAATCAGTGTTCGTGTAGAAGAACTCTTGATTCCCATCTTTTTCTCTTCCGCCCCCGTTGAGACACCTTTGTAATCTCTTTCGACGATAAACGCAGTAAATTTATCTCCATCGATCTTGGCATAGACAACAAACACATCGGCAAAGGCCGAGTTTGTGATCCATTGCTTCTCTCCATTTAAAATATAATGCGTTCCTGCTTCATTCAACTTGGCCGTCGTTTTCGCTCCGAGGGCGTCGGATCCGGAGCCCGGCTCCGTCAAAGCATATGCTGCAATTTTATCGCCTACAGCCAGTGCAGGAAGGTACTTTTGCTTCTGGTCGTCGTTACCGAAGAACACGATTGGAAGGGATCCAATCCCCACGTGAGCCCCGTGTGTAATGGAAAAGCCGCCGGCTCTTGCAAACTTTTCTGTAATAAGGGAGGAACTGATTTTATCAAGCTGTAACCCTCCGTATTCTTCCGGGACATCGGCACCAAGCAAACCGAGTTCACCGGCCTTCTTCAATAGAGCTACGGAATGTTCAAACTCGTGATTTTCAAGTTGATCAATTTTCGGAACGACTTCTCCTACTACAAAATCTTCCGTCGTCTTAGCAATCATCAAATGTTCATCCGTAAAATCCTCCGGCGTGATGATATCTTCCGCTTTCAAGTCCTCTACTACAAATCCGCCACCTTTAATCATCTCTTTCAAATCGCTCATTTTTAAAGCCTCCCTGATTATATTAATTCGAATACGCCGGCAGCACCCATACCTCCACCGATACACATCGTGACAACACCGAACTGTTCGTTTCTCCTTTTCATTTCATGTATCAGACTGAGCGTCAGTTTCGTTCCGGTACATCCGAGTGGGTGACCGAGAGCGATCGCTCCTCCGTTTACATTCACCTTCTCCGGATCGAGGTCGAGTGCGCGAATCACACGAAGAGATTGCGAAGCAAACGCTTCATTCAATTCAAACAATCCAATATCAGCTATGGATAAGCCTGCCATCTTCAAAGCCTTCGGTACCGCTTCCACCGGTCCTACCCCCATAATTTCAGGTTCGACCCCGGCAACGGCAAAAGACCGGAACTTCACTAATGGCTGCAACCCTTCGCTTTCTGCTTTTTCTCTATCCATCAGCAGCACGGAAGCCGCACCATCACTCATTTGTGAGGAATTCCCTGCCGTGACGGACCCTTTGACAGAGAAAGCGGGCTTCAGTTTTCCGAGTACTTCGGCGGTCGTGCCTGGACGAACTCCTTCATCCACCGAGAAAGTTCTAGTCGTTTCCTTAACTTTGAAATCACTGCCGAGCTCACGATTCATCACCTCTACAGGCACGATCTCATCCGTAAATTTACCTTCTTCTACTGCCTTAGCCGCTCTTGCATGACTTTGGACGGCGAAAGCGTCCTGATCTTCCCTGGAAATATCGAAACGGTTCGCCACTTCTTCTGCGGTATGACCCATGGACATGTAATATTCCGGTGCGTTTTCCACAAGTTTGACGTTCGGTTTAATGACATGGCCGCCCATCGGAATGAGACTCATGGACTCTGCACCACCAGCAAGTGCAGTGTCGTGATGACCGAGCATGATTTTTTCGGCTGCATAGGCGACACTTTGAAGCCCTGAAGAGCAGTAACGATTTATGGTAATTGCCGGCACTTCATGGGAGAGACCGGCAAGGCCCGCTATGTTTCGCGCCATATTCATCCCCTGTTCTGCTTCCGGCATGGCGCATCCGATAATCAAATCATCGATGTTGCCCTCATAGTTGTTGGCACGCCTTAATGTTTCTTTAATGGTAAGTGCAGCAAGATCGTCAGGACGTGTAAAGGCAAGCGAGCCTTTTTTTGCACGGCCGACAGGTGTTCGTGCACCTGCAACAATAACAGCTTCTCTCACGGTTCCTTCCCCCTTTTTAAACGATTAGTTACGCAGTGGTTTACCTTTCATAAGCATATGCTGCATTCTTGCCTGCGATTTCGGTTCTCCGACGAGGCTTAGGAATGCTTCTCTTTCAAGGTCCAATAAATATTGCTCATCTACAAGTGTGCCTTCTTTCAGCCGGCCGCCGGCCAGGACGTTCGCCAGTTTTTCCGCAATCTTCAAATCATGTTCACTTGCATAGCCGCTTAACAACAGCGACTTTGCACCAAGCAGCATCGTTGCGTACCCCTGTTCACCCGCAACCGGAACCTTCGTCCGTTTTGGAGCTGTATATCCCGCCCCGGCAAGACCAAGTACTTTCTCTTTCGCATCGTGGATCAAGTGATCCCCATTTGGACTAATGGCATCCATCTGATCAAGGAATCCATTTTCCTTCGCTTCTTCTCCGGAGGTCGACACCTTCGCCATGGCGATTTTTTCAAACACACTTACAGCGACCTTCTGTAAATCGACGGCAACATCTTTCGGAATACTTCGCAGTTGTTTCATGTAAAGTTCTTTATTTCCACCACCGCCCGGAATCAGTCCGACTCCCGTTTCCACCAGTCCCATATAGGTTTCTGAAGATGCCTGGATGGCAGAAGCCGGCAGACATACTTCCGCTCCTCCTCCAAGTGTCATACCGAATGGTGCTGCAACGACCGGTTTATCGGAATACTTCAGTCTCATCATACTGTCCTGAAAATTCTTCACGACCATTTCGATTTCGAAGAAGTTAAAGTCCTGGGCTTCCATCAGGATCATTCCAAGGTTGGCACCAACGCAGAAGTTCTTCCCTTGGTTTCCAAGGACAAGACCCTCGAAATTTTTGTCAACCTCTTCCACTGCATAATTGATCATCTGGACAATATCCGGCCCGATCGAATTGCTTTGAGAGTGGAATTCGAGACCTGCCACTCCGTCTCCCAAATCAATCAGACTCGCACCGGCATTCTTTTTAATAACGTTTTTTCCCTCTTTCAGGCGCTTTAAATGAATGTTCTTCTTGTTGAAGGACTGCTGGATGTAGTTTCCTTCGTGATAAAAGTAAACGTTTCCATTTTCCTGTTTGTAAAAGCTCTCCTTACCTTCCTTAATCATGGCTTCGACCCAACCTGGAACTGCATCTCCTTCGTCCTTCATCCGCTTCACCGATGCTTCGAGTCCGATGGCGTCCCAAAGTTCAAACGGTCCCAATTCCCATCCGAATCCCCACTTCATCGCTTTATCAATCGCAACGATATCATCTGCAATTTCACCAGCCAATTGAGCAGAATAGATAAGCACCGGCTTCAAGACAGACCAAACAAGATCTCCAGCCCGGTCATCATTGGCTGCTACCAGTGTCTTTAACTTTCTGCTGGTGCCTTTTTCCTGTTTGGCAGCCTCCGTTGCTCTCGTTTTCAATTTCGCCCTCGGTTCGTAATCCATCGTCTGAGGATTGAGCTGCAGGATTTCTCCTTTTTGCTTTAAAAAGAATCCTTGGCCACTCTTAGATCCGAGCCAGCCTTTATCAAGCATCTGTTTCATAAAGGCTGGTATTTCAAACGCCTGCTTCTCTTCTCCATCCACTTGATCGTAAACATTCTTCGCCACATGAGCGAACGTATCGAGACCCACGACATCCAAGGTTCGGAACGTTGCACTTATCGGACGACCGATCAGCGGGCCCGTGACCGAGTCCACTTCCCCGACACTGTACCCTTTTTCAAGCATCTGCTGGACGGTGATCAAAAGCCCGTATGTTCCGATGCGGTTGGCGATGAAGTTCGGTGTATCTTTCGCTTCCACTACGCCTTTACCAAGCACATCTTCTCCAAACGTCTTCATGAACTGTAGAACTTCCGGATCCGTATCCTTTGTCGGGATGACTTCGAGCAGCTTTAAATAACGAGGCGGATTGAAGAAATGCGTTCCTAAAAAGTGGCTTCGAAAATCTTCACTGCAGTCTTCCGCCATGGCTTCAATGGATATTCCCGAAGTGTTTGAACTGACAATTGCCCCCTGTTTTCTAAACCGGTCCACATCAGCAAGGACCTTCTTCTTGATATCCAGATTTTCAACGACGACTTCAACTACCCAGTCCACGTCAGCAATCCTACTTAAATCGTCTTCAAAATTACCTGTTTCAATTAAATCCATGTTACGCTTACTCGTCAGTGGTGCCGGTTTATGCTTCAACAGTTTCTGTTTATTATCAGATGAAATCCGATTGCGGACCGTACGATCTTCCAACGTCAACCCACGATTTTTCTCCGCTTCTGTCAGTTCCTTAGGAGCCATATCGAGCATAAGTGTCGGGATACCTATGTTAGCCAGATGAGCGGCAATACCTGCCCCCATTACTCCTGAACCGAGCACGGCTGCTCGTTTGATTTTATGAGCCATTCCTAATCCCCCTGTCATTTTGAATGAACAGTCATTCATTTTAAAATCAAAAAATAAGTACGACAAAATCGTATCTATGTATAATATAAAATATTTTCAGATATTTCGCAATCCTTTTGTCGTAAAAAAGGACAAGATCTTCCAATTGAGGGCAAGGGCGGCTCCAGTCTCCCCATCAAACCGGCATCTCGCCCCTTGACAAACCCCTCTTTATTTACCAAAAACGCCTTTTAAAACGAATGCAACATTGGCTGGACGCTCTGCAAGTCTGCGCATGAAGTACCCATACCAATCATTTCCATACGGCACATAAACTCTCACCTTGTATCC
Organism: Halobacillus sp. BAB-2008; assembly: GCF_000328325.1. NCBI lineage: Bacteria > Bacillati > Bacillota > Bacilli > Caryophanales > Bacillaceae > Halobacillus > Halobacillus sp. BAB-2008. The sequence continues at coordinate 40,507 of NZ_ANPF01000029.1, forward strand.
CTCTTTGACAAGCTCTTCCTGACGGTCTACGCGGATTCCATAAAGCATCTGAAATTCAAAGCGATCGTTTGGTATTTTCTTTTCCGCTACCAGCTGTTTCGTATAATCAATGATCGCATCATCGTGACTCGCTACAGCCGTATAGTTTCCATTCATGAGATGTATACGGATGATATTCTTTAAATTTTCGTCTACGTCTTTCTTTTCAGGGAAAGCGACTTTTGCTGATTCTTTATAGGCTCCCTTAACAAGGCGAAGGTTCGGACTATAAGCATTCAGCGCTTTTATATCCTCCTCGGTACGGTACAAATAAGACTGCAGAACAGTACCAATATGATCATAATCCTCTCTCAGCTTTTTGAAAATCTCAAGCGTCTTCTCACACCGCTCGAAGTCCTCCATATCAATAGTTACAAATACATCTTTTTCTTCAGCCACATCCAATATCCGGCGCATATTATCCATAACCAGATCATCGGCTATATCCATCCCCATGGAAGTAAGCTTCAGGGATAGTTGGGAATCAAGCTTGTTATCAGCAATTGCACGGATCGCTTCCATGCACTCTTCCGCTGCTGCTACAGCTTCCGATCTGCTGTCGATAAACTCCCCCAAGTGATCGATTGTGACGGACATTCCCTTGTCATTCAGTTCCTTGATCGTTTGAACAGCTGCTTCAATGGTTTCTCCGGCAACAAATCTTCCAGCTCCGAAGCGAAGTCCGTATCGTTTTGCCAGCTTTGTAAAGAACCGGTTTTTGGATAGAAATAAAAAGAAATTCTTAAGGATCTTTTCCATGCCATTACCCCCTGCCAGCAAAAATATCAAAATATTTATATATTTCCGTCTTGTAATCGCTAGCAATTATATTTTATCACTTACACAGAAAAAAAGGGATAAAAAGAACCTTCATTTCGACAATGTTATCCTTATATTCCCATAAAAACCCACCCTAAATAGAACTATTATTTCCGGTCATACTAAACAAAACAGCCAAAGGAGGATGATGTAGATGCAACAGCAGCAACAGAATCAATCCATTCAACAGGCGCAGCCGATGACGCAGGTACCTGATATTGTCTCTACGAAGGATCAGCTGTATTTAGCGGACATGCTTTCCTGGAATTTAAACGCAAGTAAGAAAGCACACTTCTTCGCCCAAAATTGTCAGACACCTGAAGTTCAGGCTGCCCTTGAAGCTGCAGGTCAAATGCACCAACGACATTACGATAAATTATTAAACCATCTGAATGCCCCTAAACAAAACTTGAACTAAGGAGGACCAAGATGAACCAGTCTCAAAAGATTCAAAACCCGGAAACAAATGTCCCAAAGACGCCGCAGATGAATGAAAGAGATTTCCTGAACGATCAATTAACCACCGAAAAGTATATGACTTCTTCTTATAATGTCGCTTTGAACGAAGCAAGCAATCAAAACCTTTATCAGGACTTAGCTACGATTTTCAAAGAGACACAGGACTGCCAGCGCAACTTGTATAACCTGATGTTTCAAAATGGCTGGTATGCTGTCGAACAGGCGGAACAACAAAAAGTTCAGCAGACCTATCAACAGTTCAATGGATACAAAAATCAACTTCCTTACAATGTACAGTAAATGAGAAAGCCCGGCGGTATAACGCCGGGCTTTCTTTATCCTACTGCTTCATATCCTTGCGCTCTCACAGCTTCTTTCATCAGTCCTTTTGAAACATATGCTTCGTCGTAAGCGATATGAACTTTTCCACTCTCAAGAAGCACCTCGACACCATGCACCCCCTCTAACGTCTGAAGAGCGTCTTTTACCGATTCCCTGCACTTCTCACAAGACATTCCATTCACTTCCAAAGTCAATTCCATGAAAACTCCTCCTTCACTTTCTCTATACTGGTCCATTCCACAAGGAAGGAAAATATAACATAAAAAAAGCATTCCTATCTTAGGAACGCTCATTTCACACAGTATTTTTGTACAGCTTGCTGCAGGGAGTTCATATATTTGATACTCGAAGGGAAGTGCTGCATCTGAAAACTTTGTGCCTGGACAGGCTGCATCCCTATAATCATAACTTCTGCCCCCATATAAAGAAGGGAAATCATGATGTTCTTCAGGAGACCCGCGCCCTCCAGCTCCATTTCTCCAACAGCTGTAAAATCAAACAAAACACGATCGATATCAGACTTTTGCGCAGCCTTTAATATAGACGTTTCCACCGAATACATTTTCTCTGCGGTGATATCTCCGAATAACGGCACTAGTGCGGTGTCCGCTGTAAGGCGGATGAAAGGGGCTGACAATTGGTTGCTGTTTTCAATAGCATCTTCTAACTTTTCTTTCTCTTCCAACAGCTCGAAGTTGGTATCGTTTAAACGTGACCGGAGCTGATCCAGTGTTTTGGTCACCTTGGACAACTGTTCATCTTTCGTCAGAATAAGTACTTCCGCATACATGTCATTCTCCCATTTCACATGCATGTCACATGTTTGCGGATTCCCTTGACCATCCTCCGGCTTTAAGTGGACTTCCAAGGATAATTTCTGAACTTCCGGAGTTACCCAGTTCTTCACCTTTGGTACACTTGCCTCATCTAATAATTCAAGCAGGTTTTCCTGTCTCCCAAAAGCCTGTTCCGCTTCTTTGGAATACGATTGGACGAAGTAGTTTTTATTAATAATGAAATAAGGGAGTGGGAATGTACGTTCAACTTGTTTCATTTATTGCTTCATCCCTTCCCTCTTTAAACCATTGGTTCAAGTGATTCAAGTCTTTGATTACCATAGACTGATCCGACTCCAGCTGGCTCAGGTCATATTTGCCGGCCATCCGTCCACCAATCATAATAAATGGTTTCCAATCCAACATAGTGAAATGGTTGACCAGATCCTTAATGGCTGGCAGACGATAAGACAAGGCTGCAGATATACCGATTACATCCGGGCGATACTTTTCTATTTGGACTAGAGCGTGCTGCAGAGACAAATTCGGCCCAAGATACCGGACACGCCAACCATGTTCCTTAAACGTCTCAGCGACCATTTTCAAACCTATGTAATGATGTTCTTCTTCCACACCAAATAACAGGGCTTTATATTTCTTATTTCTATATTTCTTATCGGTCTTCTTTTCCTGTTCCAATTTAGATAAGACAAAATCACAAATAGCCGTTGCCAAATGTTCATCCGCAACGGATATTTCATTTCGCTCCCATAGTTCACCGATATAGTACATAGCGGGTGTCAAAATGTCTTCGTACAAATATGCCCGGGGGTGTTCCTCTAGCAATTGCCTTATATATTGCAACGCTGCCTCTTCATCTCCATCAAGGAAATAACGGGCCAGTCGCTCATGATGCAGTTCCAAACTGTTCACCTCTCCGTAAGGATATCCAAATGCTGTAAAGCCTGCTGCAAATATTCTATATAGTGCTCTTTCTGCTCCTTATCATCTACTTCCATTGCTTCAAGGAGCCGTATCAGTCTCTCAAAATTATCTATGATCAACGCTGTAGGGACCTGTCTGGATGTGAGGACGTTATTTAACCAGGAGGTATAGTCAAGGAAGAAATGGACACTATCCATTTCATACGCTGCTTGGAGGTGGTCCAAATGATGATGGTTGTCCTCTTCTGTTCTTTCCCGGCCGTTCTGGCCGAACTTCTCCCACAAATAAGGATAAGCTTCATAAATTTCATCGGTAACTTTTCGAGCAAGCCGGTTCTGCTCTTCCGGATTCATGTCGCAACCACCTCATATTTCGTGACTTTAGGTACAATCCCCTGCAGTTCTTCGTCCGGGTATTTCTTCTCCAGCTCGTGGATTTTTCTGAACTGCTCGCTGCGCACCCATTCCAAATATGCCGCTTTTGATTCCCATTCCATGTGTACCGTTAACTCACCAGGCTTGCGGTCGTTCTGAAGGAGTTGAAAAGACAAAAATCCTTCCGCTTCATCTACAAGCCTCGAGCGCTTTCGGTATATATTAATTAAATCTTCCGCCTTATGTTCTGGAACTACAACCATGGAATCCACTACATACATTTAAAAATTCCCCATTCTCAATTATTTTCTCTGAATAATATTTTATCATATTGATTTTACCTATGTATAATGTAAAGATTTACTTCCACCTTTGCCCTTCCATCCCCTGCTTTCTTCATCACAAGCAAAAAAAGTGCCTGGGTTCATCCAGGCACTTTTACTATTCAGGATGGAACGACTTCTTTAATGACATGCGTCTCTTCATGATCAAGAAGATTCTTGTTTACCATATCATCGGCCGATTTGTTCATATTGTCCTGCAGATCTTTCAATTCTTCTTTATGGCCGACTAAATACAATCGTTCCCATTCATAATCTTTTGCGAGTTTATCAAGCTTGGGTGCTACACTCTTATACCATCGGTAGCGATTTGCTTCAAACCGCTCCTGGAACTCATCCTTCTTGGATGATTTCGCTCCGCCTTTACCCATGGAAGGCTGAGCCTGGTGCGGCCCCTGGTGCTGGCGCCAATCTTCCGTATCGAGATCCAGTTCAAACAGCTGGGTATCTTTCAACATTCCAAGCTCTGCATCGATTAATTTGATCTGATTCTTTTGAGTCAAAACGATTCCTGTTTTCGGGAATTTATCCTTCATTTCCTTCAACTGTTCCAGACGCGGCGTTTCCTCCCAATAGAACTCTGTCTTTACGGGCATTTGAAAGCGTTCAGCGAACCATATCGTATCATCACCTGTAGCGAAAAGAACGACGCTTTTTGCGAAATTTTGTTCGTTTTCCTCGATAAATTGTTGGACTTTCTCTTTGACCGCCCAGAAATTCCTTTTCTCATCAGAATCCCCGTCTTCCTGAAGATAGGATTCGAAGTTGTTCAGACCGTTCTTAAGATGGATCTTCCACTCTCCACCTTGCTGCTCGGGATCGGAAGGATCGGTGTTTAAGTACATCGTAAAAACTTTTTCCGGTTTTTCTAAATGAATAGCTTCTAATTTTTTTAGTTCTTTATTCAAATTCATGCAAAAGACCCCTTTCGATATGTTTATTTGAGCTTATGGTACGTATGTTTCCAAATTAAAAAGGGGTTAAACTTCATTTGAAATACTTCATAAAAAACGGACATCCGAGGATGTCCGTTTCCAATTTATTTCTGTCGATGTGCTCTGCGGTCGGCGGCCTTGCTTCGTTCTTGAGCAATTTTATCTTCCCGATCCGCTAGTTCCTCTGAGAACTCAACATCAATATTAGGATGTTTTTCGTTCTTAGGAGTTTGAGGTAATTTATATTTCTGTTTCCCTTTACCTTTTCGGTGATCGTCTCTACCCATGACTAACCCCTCCTTAAATTAGGAACAATGTTAGTATGAGCCCGGGGCGACGGATTTATTCGATTCCTTTAAAAATCAAGAAGATCGAAGGAGCTGTTTCCTTTTCGCCGGTTTCACCCTTGTAATCGAGAAAATAGCCGTTCCAAGGGCAATAAGTACGAAGACACCACCGACAGAGGCATTATAAATGACCGAGGTCTGCTCAATAACTACACTCCCCACGGAAGAACCGAAAGCAATTCCGAAATGAAGGGCGGAGTTGTTCAGGCTTTGCTGAATATCTGACGTTTCCGGAGCGGTAGAAACGAGATAGTTTTGCTGAGCAGGAGTAACGGCCCAACTGAGTGCGCTCCAAATGACAAGCACGATAAGGAAAAGCGGCAAGGAAAATGTGACGTGTGGAATGACGAAAAGAGCCACAGCAAATAGAGCAATGATTCCAATGATGCTTTTCTCAGGTCCGAACTTGTCGGATAAATATCCTCCTACTCCGCCTCCCAGGACGGCAGCTACACCGAATACGAAATATACGATACTGACCCAAGTACCGTTCATGCCAAGCTCCGATTTCAAGAATGGTGTCAAATACGCATACAAAGTTAAATGTCCGCTCAAAAACAGAAAAGAAGTGAATTGGGCGGTCCATATTTTATTGTCTTTCAAAGTACGGATCTGATCTTTCAGAGAAATGATCGGCTTCGGTGCTATCGTACCTAAGGATACCGCGACCGCCACCATTGATAATAATGTGAGAACACTGATCAACAGGAACGGTGCCCTCCAACCGAATGCATTCCCAATCGTAAGGCCGATGGGTACGCCCAATACAAGCGAACCGCTGATTCCCATGAAAATTGTTCCGATCGCTCTTCCTCTATAGGCAGGTTCTGAAATGGAAGAGGCGATGGTAATAGCCAGTACAACCAACAGGGAGCCGCTTGCAGCCGTTACGATCCGCGACAACATCAATATCGTATAGTTTGGACTCCAAAAGGCGATCAAGTTCCCCAGGAAGAAAATGAATAATGTAACGATCATCAGCTTCTTCCGTTCCATATTGGCAGTCTCAGTCAACAAGATCGGTGAAGCGACAGCGAATACTATAGAAAACAAGGAAATGAGCAAACCGGCTCTTCCGACTGACACCTGTAAATCAGCCGCAACAAGATCCAGAATTCCTCCGATAATTAATTCAACCGTTCCTACTACGAAGGCAACAATTGTCAGCAAGTAAATTTTTTTGTTCATAGTTTCGACCCTCTCATTTTAGTTACCACTATGATGGTAACTAAAATGAGAGACAATTACAATAGGTCATGTTTACGTTAGTCGGATGTTCGGTGTATCATTTATGTAACAGCAAAATAAAGGAGACATTCATGCTACAGAAATTCGGTTTCACCCAATATGAAAGCAATGTATTTGAAGTATTAACATCCAGCCGTGAACCACTTGATGCAACGAGCATTGTAAAGTATTCACAAGTTCCTAAGTCCAAAGTGTACGAAGTCCTTCAACGCCTTCAAGAGAAAGGCCTAATCCTCACATCGTTCCACGGAAAAAGAAAATTATATACAGCACTTGCTCTTGAAACGACCATTGAAAAGCTGACGTCAGACTTCGAAGCTAACTTGGAAGAATTGAAAACGAAGGAGTACACGCTCCCTGTCTCCGATGAGCGCGTTTGGACAATGGAAAATGAACAATCCATTACAGCGCTTTTGAAGGCATGTATTGATCGAGCCACTAACAGCATTCTTCTTACGGGCTGGAATGATGAATTGGCCTCTTTGGTCACAGATTTAGAGCGGAAAGCGGAGCAAGGCGTAATGGTGGAGCTTCTTTCTGTAGGGGACCTTGATGCACCCATGTTCCAATCGCATATTCTGCACCCGAACGAGACGCACGAAGCATTAGAACGGCACAAGCTTGTCATTATTGACAGCGAGGAGATGGTGTTCGCCGGTTCCGAATCGGGAGTATCTCAAGGGATACACACGCTTTCCAAGCCACTGGTCAAATTTTTCACGGAATATTTTTACCATGATGTCGCCCTGGCAGAAATCACCGAAAAATATAAAGACATCTTGATGGAAGATGAAGAGGTCAAAAATATTTTGATGAAGCTTCGATATTAAGTACTTCATCCCCGTTCATAAAGTAAAACCGCACACCCGTTGGGATGTGCGGTTTTTTGTGATCCTTTTATCCATTAAATCGGCAATAATCTCCTGCGATATAGGCGAATGATGCACTCGATAAAGAACCTGGGCAGCTTTTTAGGCATGTAAGGCTTCACATAATACGTCTCATACGCTTTCTTCAAATCACGCCAATGCGGGCAGTCCTGCTCCTGTTTAAAGCGGACGACATCGATGACTTTCACTTTCCCCGATGATGTGAGCAGCATGTTTTTTAAATGAATATCAGAAGGGTTCAGACCTAAGCTGCAGGCGAACAGAAGCGCTTCTTCCACCTGCTTGACCATCTCTGCAGTGATGGGTACACCGCTCACAAGACAGTCATAAAAGGTCATTCCTTCCAGATATTCCATAACGAGATACCCTTTTCCCTGAGAAATAAAAAGAGGAAACATCTCACTGTTATTTAAACTTTCATAAACCTCCGCTTCCACTTCTGCAAGTTCAGCGAACTCCGGATAAAAAACTTTGACAGCTGTATTAGAATCCTGAACATGGAATACGGCAGCACTTCTTCCCTGCCCAACACACCGGAATCCTTCCGGTATATTTGTGATCCTGCCATTTTCAAAGACAACCTCTCTCACTTTATCCTCTATCTTCATCACAAGGAATCACCTCTATGAAAAAGCATCTTTATTACCTCCATTATACCAAAATGAAGAATAAAACATGTTACTTTTACTCAAAACTATTTGACATTGATAATCATTATCAATTATATTGAATATAACTTCTCGAAGGGAGACCTAATTATGGAAGGCACATTGTTTGTTTATAAACCTTTTCGTTACGAGAAAGGAAATACTGACTGTTCCTGTCACGAAATTATCCGGTTCCAGCACGGTGATCTGTTACATATTGCCGGGGATCCGTTCTATGTTGATTCATTAGGATGGTACATCGCCGTTCAGAAGAACGATTCTTCTCCTTTCTATATGGCCGCACATTTTATTGATGATTTATACGAGAAACAAGCGTTATATACGAAGATGGACCTGACACTCGCTATGAACTACCACAAATATAAAGTGAATGAAGCGCTGGACAGGAAAGAGAAAGAAGTATTCCTGCAACATTCCAAAGCTTTCGACCGTTTCAAAGCTCTGCACCCGGAATTCACACCAGTGCTGAAGGAGTGATAGAGTGGCGCGTATCTTGATCTGTTATGCAAGTATGTCTGGAAATACGGAAGAAATTGCGGACATCATCCATTCTTATCTTAAAAATGACTATGAAGTGATTATGAAGGAAATTGAAGAAACCGAAATTACCGAACTCCGTGGTTTTGATTGTGTATTAATCGGTTCCTACACTTGGAACGACGGGGATCTACCATATGAGGTGGAGGATTTTTATGAGGAGTTGTCAGAGAATGACCTGAGAGAGGTGCACGGAGCAGTCTTCGGTTCCGGTGACAGGATCTATCCACAGTTCTGTGAAGCCGTTCACTTGCTGCAGGCACAGTTGAAAGCAAACGGAGCAGCCATTATTCAAGACGGCCTGGAAATTGAAATGACTCCCGACTCGGAAGAAGATGTCAACAAATGCAAGGTATTTGCAGAACGCGTCTCTCACTATCTCATGAAAGTCGGCGTATAACAAAAACGGAAGAGGTGCGGACCTCTTCCGTTCGCTGTTTTATTTTTATTCTTCTGTATTCTTATGCTGAAGCTCCATTTGTGCCCGGCGGATCATCTCTTTAATCATTCCTCCACCTATTCTCCCGCCTATACGACCGGCATCTTTTGTAGACAAATCACCGTTCCCTTTTTCTCTCAAAGGAATACCCAATTCTTCCGCCACTTCAAACTTCGCTCGGTCTGCGGTGCTGCTTCTTGTTACTTCTTTCTTCAGTTGATCCAGTCCAGCTCTCGCTTCCGGAACTAATATCCGCTTTCTGTTTGGCATATTCTCACCTGTGATTCTTTCCGCGGATTTTCTCTCCATGGTGGCTGATTAAATGACCTTGATCATCGACTTGGTCTATTTCCGCTTCTATCGTGCCTTCCGTCAACGTATCGGAAACCTGCTCCTCTGTCACAGCCAAACCGCTGCTGTCTTCTTCCTGTGAAGGACGTTCTTTTCTCTTGTTTGTCATCCCTTTTCCCTCCTTGTTTTCCATAGCTTCCGCTAAAAGTTCAGAAAACATTCCATGGTTCCTCCCCCTGATTTCTCCTCTTATAAAAATTCTGCAAACCCTCATACTAATTACGGAGGTGTATAGAAATGAGTAACAAAAGTAACGCTCACAAAGGAGTCCGAAAAAAGACCGTGAACCCTCAAGGCATGTCAGAGGATGCAGCAGATCAACGTCCTGACTCCCAACTGGAACAAAAAGCGAAAAAAGCAAATACAAAATGATAAAAAGCTGACCCTTACAGGTCAGCTTTCTTCAGGAAGAAACTTCGAAACAAGTTCCTGGGAGTTTTCATCATCGTAAAGCGCGTAGATGGATTGTGACAATCGAATCGGATCCCCGAAAAAGAAACGCTCGTAAAGCGTCTGTCTTGCTCCAAAGCTGCTCATTGTCATATCCCACGCCAGACGGAATAACGCGACGCGTTCCTTCCCTTTTACGTCCACACCCTGTAAATAATGGTTTAAACGTTCGCCTGTTTCAGAAAGGAATTCTTTCTCCTTTGGAATCGACATTAGACCGCTTGCTCCCAACAACTGCACAATTTCAGAGAACCTGGGATAGAATTCCTGAAAGTTGTTGATCGCTACGTACAACGGCTGGCGGGAAGGAACCATGATACCCGTAGCATCTACTTCTGCTTCCTGTTCCGACAGCAGCAGGAGCGCCTTCTGTGTCTGTACTCCTTTTACAATTTCCACTACTTTGCTCTGCACGTGCTGGTATTCTTCGATGTTGATTGTATCAACAATCCGCTGAGCAATGCCAAGCATGAATTCTGATTTCACCACCTGCCTCGAAACAATTTGGTGCAAGGTAAACGGTACAAACTTTCCTTTCACGTACATCTGGGTCGCAGCTCTTAGATTGTCATGAAAGAAAACACGCTCCCATGGTACGATGACGTCGTCGAACAAAACGATGGTATCCATTTCTGCATATTTGGAAGAGAGCGGGTAATCGAAGGCAGAACCTTCGCTGGTAAAGGATTCCCTGCATATGAACGTCAGTCCCTTTGTGTCACTAGGTATAGAAAAACCATAGGCGTGAGAATTATCCACGGCGCCGGGAGCAGAGAAAACAATCAATTCATCTGTCATCCCGCCCTGTGTAGCCAGCAGCTTCGCTCCTTTCATTACTAATCCTGCTTCCGTACGGTCCACAATTCTGGCATTCGTGACATCTTCTTCAAGGAAAGCAAGTTTTCCTCTGTTGCTCTGAGGATTCACAAACGTATGAGTGAATGATAAATCGTTCTCCCGAGCATATTCATAAAAACGAAGCAGACGTTCCGGATAACAGTTTTCTTCTCCGTCCAGAAGATCGACCGAAGCGGCGAAGGCTGCAAGCACAGTGTTCATATAATCAGGGCTTCTGCCCAATACGCCACCGGTGTGCCTCGCCCAATGCTGGACCATCGTCCGCCTTCTCTCCAAATCCCCCCGCGATTTCGGTATTAAATAGGAAAGTCCGATCGCATTTCCCGAAGTTTCTGATGTATAGGTTAATGTATCCTTCCAATCAGGATGGTGTTGTAAATCGTATAGTTCGGACTGCGTTTGGATGACGCCCCGGAAAGCCGGATGTTCCGAAATCTTACCTTTCAAGCGTCCGCCTTCCATCCGTACGTCCGTCTTCATAGCATCCAACCGCCGTTTATACTCCTCGCCTGTTATTACCGGCATGATATCACTCCATGTCTTTGCACAGATTAAATATGTTGATACCCTACCATATTAAATAAACGAGGAGATGTGCCTATGTAAATAAGAAAGAACACAAACATCTGCTTAACCAAGCAGATGTTTGTGTTTCATACTCACCTTTTCGCTATCGGCTCTTCTGTGAATTGCTCTGCCTCTGTGGAACCTTTCCAAGCGGTTGTCGAAGAAGTGCCTCCTGTTATTACCTGAGCGACTTCATCAAAATAGCCGGTTCCCACCTCCCGCTGATGCCTTGTAGCAGAATAACCGTGAACTTCACTGGCGAATTCCGCCTGCTGCAGTTCAGAATAAGCCGCCATTCCTCGATCTTTATATTGCCTGGCAAGCTCGAACATTCCATGATTTAAAGAATGGAAACCGGCAAGGGTAACAAACTGGAACTTATACCCCATTTCGCCAAGCTGTTCTTGAAAGTGTTCTATCGTCTCGTCTTTCAGCTTTTTCTTCCAATTAAACGAAGGAGAGCAGTTATAAGCAAGCAGCTTTCCGGGATACTGCTCATGAATCGCATTCGCAAACCTTCGCGCTTCCTCCAAGTTCGGTTCCGATGTTTCGCACCAGATCAAGTCCGCGTAAGGAGCATAAGCAAGCCCCCTGGCAATGGCCTGGTCAATACCTGCTTTTGTTTTAAAGAATCCTTCCGGTGTCCGCTCTCCTGTCAGGAAGGCTGCGTCTTCTCCGTCAATATCGCTGGTAATCAACTCTGCTGCATTCGCATCCGTTCGAGCAATAATGATGGTTGGGACCCCCATCACGTCTGCGGCAAGCCTTGCAGAGATAAGGTTTTTCACAGCTGTCTGCGTCGGTAAGAGCACCTTTCCACCGAGATGACCACATTTTTTCTCGGAAGAAAGCTGATCTTCAAAATGGACAGCCGATGCTCCCGCTTCAATCATGCCTTTCATTAGCTCAAAAACGTTCAGCTGCCCTCCAAATCCCGCTTCCGCATCAGCGACAATCGGAGCAAACCAATCAATAGAGTTATCTCCCTCCATATGGTGGATCTGATCAGCCCGTTGAAGCGCCTGATTGATTCTCTTCACCACTTGCGGAACGCTGTTCGCAGGATACAGGCTTTGATCCGGATACATATGCCCGGAAAGATTTGCGTCCGCTGCTACCTGCCATCCGCTAAGATAGATTGCTTTTAAACCTGCTTTCACCTGCTGCATAGCTTGATTTCCTGTCAAGGCTCCAAGAGCATGAACATATCCATCTTCCTTCAACATCCCCCAAAGCTTATCAGCACCTCTTGCTGCAAGGGTATGTTGAATATCCAAGGACCCGCGCAGTTTGATAACCTCTTCTGCTGTATACGGTCTATTGACACCCTTCCACCTATCCTCATTTTCCCATGTCCGCTGCAAACGCTCCGCTCTTTCCTTCATAACCTCTCATCCCCCTTATAATTTTTCATAAGCTTTCCAAGTCAGAAACTCTTCCAGTTCCTCCTGCTCTGTCCACTCATCAAACAAATCCCCGGCTTCTTCAAACCGGCCTTTCTTAAATACATCTTCGCCCACTTCCCTGCGAATCGTATTCATTTCTTCCTCTTTCAGAGAATGATACAACGCAAGTGTTATCTCACGTCCATCCATAAGCACTCCTCTTGGATGACGAATCCACTGCCATACTTGAGCTCTCGAAATTTCTGCAGTAGCGGCATCTTCCATCAAGTGGTGAATTGGTGCCGCACCTCGCCCTGACAGCCAGGAAGCAACATATTGAATGCCTGTATTTATATTCAGCCGGAGCCCACCTTCGGATATATCGCCTACAGGTTCTTCCAACAACTGTTCTCTTGTGATCGACTTCCATTCATCCTGCCTGTCGATTTGATTATTGGAAGGCATATATTTGTTAAAAACATCCATGGCAGTCTGTACCATGCCCGGGTGGGCGACCCACGTCCCGTCGTGACCATCCTTCACCTCTCGCTCCTTATCCTTCCTGACTTTTTCAAAGGCAAGTGCGTTTAGGTTTGCATCATCTCTCACGGGTATTTGGGCAGCCATCCCTCCCATAGCATGAATCTTTCTTCTATGACAGGTTTGAATAGTCAGTTGGGAATAAGCCCGCATAAATGGCACGGTCATTGTAATAGTGGACCGATCCGGGAGGACAACATCCCGGCTTTTCATCTTCTTCAAGTAGCTGAAAATATAATCCCAGCGCCCACAGTTGAGACCTGCTGAATGTTCTTTCAGCTCATAGAGAATTTCATCCATTTCAAATGCTGCCATGATCGTTTCAATCAGCACCGTCGCTTTCACTGTCCCACGGCTTATGCCAAGGAATTCCTGCGCAAATAGAAATACATCGTTCCATAATCTTGCCTCCAGGTGACTTTCAAGTTTCGGCAAATAAAAATAAGGGCCGGACCCGGCTTGGATGAGCTTTCTTGCATTGTGATACATGTAGAGACCAAAATCTACGAAGCTCGCCGCCATCGGTGCCCCGTTATACAACAGATGCTTTTCATCCAAATGAAGGCCGCGCGGTCGGACCATGAGAACAGCCGGATTATCATGGAGCTGGTAAACTTTACCCGATTCGTTCGTAAATCGTATATCCCGATTCACCGCGTCCATTAAGTTGATCTGCCCGTTTATCGTGTTTGACCAAGTCGGAGAATGGGCATCTTCGAAGTCGGCCATGAAAACTTTTGCTCCTGAATTCAATCCGTTAATGATCATTTTTCTGTCTACGGGCCCTGTCATCTCCACACGACGATCCTCTAAATCCTTCGGGACCGGACTTACTCTCCAATCAGATCTTCTTATGGATTCGGTCTCTTCAAGAAAGTCAGGAAGCTCTCCTTTCTCCAGAAGATCCTCCCTTTCCCTCCTCTTTTGAAGCAATTCCTGTCGTCTGTCATTAAAACGTTCATGGAGCTGTTGTAAAAATTGCACAGCACCATCGGAAAGGACTACTTCAAAACGCTCCTCCATGAGCCCTGTACAGGATATTCCCGACAATTCTATTTCCATCCTTCTCCCCCTCAACTGTAATAAAACATTAAATTAATTTTACGATTGTTATATAACAGAAAGTGCATGCTATTCCTCTTTCTTAGAAAGGCAGCGATCACATTCCATCATATAAGTATAGATATGTCCTTCCACGTTACTACCACACTGCGGACAAAGGGTACCGGTTTGTTTCTTCTGCTTGTTCATTATAATTCCTCCTCTTTTATAACAGATTGTATTTTGTTTATCTGTTATGTAACAGTTTATATTCGGTTGATGGATTATGCAACCCTTTTTTGAAGAAATTTCTATTTAGGCATTTCCACACAAAAAAGCGATCCCTTAAAAGGGACCGCTCAATCAGATAAATGTCGGACGCAGTTGAAGGTGTGGCACAGCCAGTTTCCGTCTCGCCACTCCAGTTCGGTCAATGATGTATTATCCAGATTCCCTTCCACACCTTCCACTTCTTCTGCTTTCAACCAGTTCCCAATCCAGCCTCCGTGTGTGACGACGATCACCCGTTTTCCTTTTGACTTATTTAATAGAGCGGCCATAAAGTCTTGCGTACGCTCCATGATCTTATCCGGCTTCTCTATTCCAAGGTCGATCCCTCGCCATTCTTTCCCCCAGCGGGCCACCCGCTCTTCTTCCGTCGTTCCTTCGATTTGACCGCCGTCCACTTCTTTAAGCCTTTCATCGGTATAAAAAACGGGGGCACCGACGCTGTACTGAATAATTTCGGCAGTTTCCACTGCCCGTAATAACGGACTGGCACATAGAACATCCCATTTCTCCCCTTTGAGACGGGCGGCAAGCATCCGTGCCTGGGCTTTCCCTTCTTCATCCAATGGGATATCCGCCGACCCTTGCGCCCTCTTTTCTTTATTCCATGAGGTAACACCGTGTCTAATTAGTAATACCTTCAATTGGACTGCTCCTCTCTGCAAATAAAATAAGGGATCGTCTGAACAACGATCCCTTGTCTAGGTTTATTCCAAATCTAAATCTGTTACCGCACCTTTTGCAGAAGAAGATACGAGACGGGCATACTTGGCAAGAACCCCGGATGTATGCTTGGGCTCCGGTTTCGTCCACTCCTGTCTGCGACGTTCGAACTCTTCTTCGCTGAGATCGACATTGATCTGCTGCGTGTCACTGTCAATGGTGATGATGTCACCGTCCTGCAGAAGACCGATAGGTCCACCTACATATGCTTCCGGAGCCACGTGTCCGATGACGAACCCGTGGGATCCTCCGGAAAAGCGTCCATCTGTCATTAAAGCGACTTTCCCATTTAAACCTTTCCCGACAATCATCGCTGTAATAGAAAGCATTTCCGGCATTCCAGGTCCGCCCTTTGGTCCTACATTGCGAATTACGATCACATCTCCGGCTTTTACTTCATCATTAACGATAGCTTCTGTCGTTGCGTCCTCTCCGTCAAAGACACGGGCAGGCCCTTCAAAGCGGCTGATCTTCTGACCGGACATTTTTGCAACAGCGCCTTCCGGTGCCAGATTCCCCTTCATGACAACCAATGGGCCTTTAGGTTTAATCGGTTTATCAAACGGTACGATGACCTGCTGGCCTTCTTTCAAAGAAGGAACCTCCGCAAGGTTCTCTGCCACCGTTTTACCTGTTACTGTCAGACAATCCCCATGAAGCAGCCCTTCTTCAAGAAGAAGCTTCATAACTGCAGGTACGCCACCCGCCTCGTAAAGGTCCTGCATGACGTATTTACCGCTCGGCTTCATATCAGCAATGTGAGGAACTTCCTGTCTGACCCGCTCAAAGTCATCCAGCGTCAAGTCGACACCGGCTGAATGGGCAATGGCCAGCAGGTGAAGAAACGCATTGGTGGATCCCCCAAGAGCCATAACGACGGTAATAGCGTTCTCAAACGCTTCTTTTGTCATAATGTCTCGAGGATAGATATCTTTCTCCAACAGTTCAATGACCAATTCTCCAGCCTGTTTACATTCTGATTCTTTATAGTCATTCACTGCAGGCGTAGAAGAAGAACCTGGAATACTCATTCCAAGAGCTTCCACGGCTGAAGCCATAGTATTAGCTGTGTACATACCTCCACATGCACCGGCGCCTGGACAGGCATGACACTCTACTTTGTGCAGCTCTTCCTCTCCGATTGTTCCTTCGTGATATTGGCCGACTGCTTCGAAAGAGGAAACGATATCGATGTCTTTACCATTCAATTTACCCGGCTGTATGGTTCCTCCGTATACATAGACGGAAGGAATATTCATTCTACCAATGGAAATAAGACACCCCGGAGTCGTCTTGTCACAACCGCCTATGGCAACGATACCGTCTAGACGCTCGGCATTCGTTACGGTTTCAATGGAATCTGCGATCACTTCACGACTTGGAAGGGAGTAGAACATTCCCTCATGTCCCATAGCAATACCATCTGCAACGGTAATCGTATTGAATATCATCGGTGCGCCTCCGTTATCGCGCGCCCCGTCCTTGGCTTCCCGTGCCAATTTATCTATATGTACGTTACACGGAGTCACTTCACTCCAAGTACTGGCAATACCGATCATCGGCTTTTTGAAATCTTCGTCTGTAAATCCGACTGCACGCAGCATCGAGCGGTTTGGAACTCTGTTTACACCTTCACTGATGACTTTACTCTTTATCCGTAAATCTTTTTTTGTCTTCTCCAATGCTGACACCCTTTCCATCCTGGCTTATGAATTTCTTGTCGATTTTTCTTATGAAAACAACTTACCATGATGATACTAACAAGAGCATGAAATGGCAATGACTTTTCAGAAAATAAGGAACTTTCAGCATTGGTTAAGCGCTTTCTTCTTCCGAAAAAAATGAAAAAAAAGCCTGCTGTCAAAAGCAGGCCTTCTCAACATTACAAACTCGCAGGTTCGAACGTCTTACAATCTGTTTCTTTGCTGTCACTGGCTTTCTTTCCAGAGTGGCTGACGACAAAAATTTCATCTGCACCACAGGCTTTGCCGTCCCGGTTGTGTACACAGTTGCGTACTTCGCATCTGACATCAAGGGCCATCTTACACACCTCCCTTACAGACATAGATTGCCTTGTGTGCACACGCCTATTCGTGCCAAATACGCCCAAACAAATTCCTACCCAACTACTACGGTCATTTATGTTAGAATAAATATCGTGATTATATCGCTTATTGAACGTTTCCTTATCGCCCTTCATAAACTGGTAGGAGAATAAGTGCGCTTTGGAACGAATGGTTTGGAAGGAATACATCTCAAATAGGAATGGTGTTTTTTTATGAATAAAAAGGAAAAGCTGTACCATAAACTTTTGGATCTCGTGAAAGAAGACAATGTAAAAGTCGACGAGATGCTCAAAGATCATCTATATACGAAGCTTGGAGGGAAGGCGGACTTCTTTATCACTCCGACGACTTTCGAGGAAGTGCAGCACGTCGTCCGGTTGTCCAACGAGGAGGATATTCCCCTGACACTCCTGGGTAATGGATCTAATTTAATTATTAAAGACGGCGGCATTCGCGGCATTGTAATCAACTTGAAGCATCTGGACAACATTTCTTCTGAAGGCGGCGTTCTTGTCGCACAGAGTGGAGCACGAATCATTGATGCCTCCCGCTTCGCTTTGGAGGAGAAATTGTCCGGTTTAGAATTCGCCTGCGGCATTCCAGGTACCGTCGGAGGAGCCTTGTATATGAATGCAGGAGCCTATGGCGGGGAGGTCAAGGATGTGCTTGACTACGCCTACGTTGTTGACAAAGAAGGAAACCTCGTGAAACGACTCGCTTCCGAGCTGGACCTTGATTACAGGACCAGCAATATTGCTGCAAACGGGGACATCGTAGTAGAAGCGACGTTCCACTTAAAACCTGCGTCCTACGAAGAAATCAAAGAAGTCATGGACGACCTGACTTACAAGCGTGAATCGAAGCAGCCGTTGGAATACCCTTCGTGCGGAAGTGTATTCAAACGTCCGCCTGGATATTTCGCAGGAAAGCTGATTCAGGACAGCGACCTTCAAGGTACGAACATCGGTGGAGCGGAAGTTTCCAAGAAACATGCCGGTTTTATCGTCAATAAAGATAATGCATCCACCTCCGATTATATCTCCCTCATCGAGCACGTACAGAAAACAGTGAAGCAGAAGTTCGGCGTGGAATTGGAAAGGGAAGTACGGATTATCGGAGAAGATAAAGAATAAAAAAAGAAGGCTGTGCAGCTGCACAGCCTTTTTTCTATTATTTCCACACCGCTACAAGTTTTCCATTAACGTGTCTCTCAGACAGCCTTTCCAGTGCAGCCGGAACTTCTTCCATGGCAACAGTATCCTTCAGCATTGGAGAGAGTTTCTTATCGGCAACGAATCGGAGCATAGCATCTCCCATCATACCGAGATCTTTTCTTGCTTCCCGACCAGCTTTATGATTGGCAGCCAATGCCACTTCATGATAAGAAACGACACTGGTGAACGGCTTAACCTTTGTGAAATCAGGTGCACCCGCTATATAAACGATATGCCCCATATAGGCAATGGAATCAAGAGAGGCCGTTGCATTATCCCGGCTGACCGTATCAATAACCGCATCCACCCCTCGTCCCTCTGTCCATTCCATAATCTTGGTATGAACATCTTCCTGACGATAATCAATGACTCCATCAGCCCCTAAAGAACGGACATATTCATGGTTGTGTTCCGATGCTGTCGTATAAACGGTCTTGCCTGCCATTTTGGCCAGTTGAACAGCGAATCCACCTACTCCTCCAGCCCCGGCGTGAATCAAGAGAGAATTCACACGATCTAAAGGAAGCTTCCGATGGACAGCCTGGTAAGCCGTATATCCAGCGGTAGGAAGAGCAGCCGCTTCAGCAAAAGACACTCCCGACGGAATGCGGGACAGA